>CAZLHW010000339.1:0-4809 GCA_964559085.1 uncultured Acidobacteriota bacterium
GCATTGAGCGTGGCGCCTTGCGGATGCCCGGGTGTCGCGGCCGCAGCCGCATGCGAAACCGCACGCCCGGATGCGGCCGGAAAGAGGCTGAAAAAAATGATGACCTATGAGTATCAATGCGAGTCCTGCGGGCACCTGTTCGAATCACGACAGCGCATCACGGATGGGTTTCTGGAAAAGTGCCCAAAATGTCGCGGAAAGATCAGCCCGGTGATCAGCGGAGGATCCGGCTTTTTAATAAAAGGAAGCCATGACGAGGCGCGGGGCAACTTCACGGACCGCTGCGCGTTGGAATCCACAGGGAAAACCTGTTGCGGCAAGTCGGAACGCTGCGGGAAGCCTCCCTGTGGAGCCGCGTCATGACGATGGGTTCCTTGAAGCACATCTACGGGCCGGTTCCGTCGCGCCGCCTGGGGCGATCTCTGGGAATTGACCTTGTACCTTACAAGACCTGCACGTATGACTGCGTGTATTGTCAGCTGGGACCGACCACTCACAAAACGCTGGAACGCAGAGAATACATGCCGGTGCCCGCTATTTTGAACGAGCTGGATCTGAAATTGGCGGATTCAGACGCCATCGATTACATCAGCTTGGCGGGATCCGGAGAGCCGACGCTGCACAGCGGCATCGGCGAATTAATCCGGAAGATCAAAAGCCGGACGAAGATTCCTTTGGCCGTTTTGACGAACGGTTCGCTGCTCCGGATGAAAGAGGTGCAGGACGCCCTGATGCCTGCCGATCTCGTAATTCCATCGCTGGACGCAGGGGATGCCGGTGTTTTTAAATATGTGAATCGCCCCCATGAAGGTATTGCCTTTGAACAGATGGTGGAAGGCCTTGTGGACTTCGCGGCCCGATACAAAGGAGAAATCCGGCTGGAGGTGTTTCTTCTGGCCGGAGTCACCGGAATCCCGGACGAGGTTGAAAAAATCAACCGTTGCCTCAAGGGTTCGAACATCCGGCGGATTCAGTTGAATACAGCCGTTCGCCCGCCCGCAAAGTCCTTTGTCAAGCCCTTATCCAGGAACCAGATGGTCGATCTTGCGAAATCATTCTCGGGCAATGTCGACATTATCTGCGATTATGAGCCCAAGGACCGGCAGAAGCCCTTGGATGCAGATTCCGTCGAAAGCGGCATTTTTTCTCTGATTTCCAGACGGCCCTGCACCATCACGGATATTGCACACAGTCTGAGTCTGAATCCCTCGGAAGCGCTGAAATATATCGACGCGCTGCTGCTCTCCGGCAAGGTTGCAGCGGTCGCGATGAACGACAGGACATTTTATTCCCCGAAGTCTTCCGGCGGTGCAAGGGGAGAGAATTCCGCGGATTCCGACTTCCTTCCTGAGGACGGCGCGCATTACAATAGGCGGGGTGCGAATTCCTGAGCCGCTTTATAAAGAAAAGGAGATACCGTGAAAGTCGTTATCATCGGCGGAGTCGCCGCAGGTCCAAAAGCAGCTTCAAAAATAATCCGCATGAAAGCGGATGCCGATGTCACCATTATCGAAAAGGGCCGTTTGCTCTCCTATGCCGGGTGCGGGCTCCCCTACTATGTTTCGGGAGAAATCAAGGAGCAGCGCGAACTGATGGAAACTCCGGCAGGCGTAATCCGGGATGCGGCCTTTTTCCTGAATGTGAAAAACCTGAAAGTTCAAAACCGAACGGAAGCGCTGGAGATTGACCGCAAAGGCAAGCGCGTGCGGACGAGAACCATCGACGGCGGGAAGGAATCCTGGATCGATTATGACAAGCTTGTTTTAGCCACCGGGGCTTCTCCCGTTATACCTCCGATACCGGGAACAGATGGAAGCAATGTCTTCACGCTTCACGGCGTGCATGACGCCGAGGGGATCAAGAAGGTGCTGTCCGAGCACAGGGCAAAAGATGTCGTCATTATAGGCGGCGGCCTCATCGGCATCGAAGCAACGGAAGCGTTGGCGACGCACGGGTGCCGCGTTACCATCGTGGAGATGCTGCCGCAGGTATTGAGCATGCTCGATTGGGAGATGGCGCGCCTGGTCGAGAATTACATGGAGACGAAGGGCGTCCGCATCCTGACCCGCACGAAAGCTCTGGCGCTGGAAAAACGCGACGGCGCAGCAGACCGGGTAACGCATGTAAAAACCGATAAGGGCGATCTTCCGGCAGACATGGTCCTCATCGCCATCGGCGTGCGGCCGGAAACCGCGCTGGCGAAACAGGCGGGGTTGGCCATCGGGGAGAAGACCGGGGCGATTCAGGTGGACGACCACATGCGCACTTCCGATCCGGACATCTATGCGGCGGGAGATTGCGTTGAATGCATCGATCGGCTGACCGGACGTCCCTGCTATGTGCCTCTCGGATCCACGGCCAATAAGCAGGGGCGCGTCGTGGCCGTGAATATCTGCGGCGGCAATGAAACTTTCCCCGGCGTGCTTGGAAGCTCCATCTGCAAGATCTTTGATTATTGCGTCGGCAGAACGGGCTTGACCGAACGCGCGGCCGCCGATCTCGGATATGACGTGATTACAGCCATGGTGCCCGGAGCGGATAAGGCGCATTACATGCCCACCTCCAAAATGCTGCTGATGAAACTCATAGCAGACAGAAAGACGGATAAATTATTGGGGGTCCAGGTCACGGGACCGGGAGAGGGCGCCAAGAGGCTGGATGTCGCGGCTACGGCCATCACCGCCGGCATGACGCTGGATCAGCTGGCGCACCTGGATCTTTCCTATGCTCCGCCCTATGCTTCGGCAATGGACAATCTGATCACGGCCGCAAATGTCGCACGCAACAAACGCGACGGATTTATGGTCGGAATTAAAGCGGAAGATGTTTATCGCAAGATTCAAAACAACGAGGATTTTGTCTTTCTCGATGTGCGCTCGCCTCAGGAATTTGGGGAAGTGCGCCTGGATAAAGCAATCCTCATTCCGCTGGGAGCGCTGCGCAAGCGGCTCGAGGAAATACCTAAAGACAAAGAGATCATTACATTTTGCGCGATTTCCCTGCGCGGCTATGAGGCATCGCTCATTTTGAGAGCCGCCGGATTCAGGGATGTAAAGGTAATGGACGGCGGCGTGGCCATGTGGCCCTATGAAAAATTGACGAAGTAGTTGCCTGTAACAGGAGATCTTCCGGGGTTTGTTTAAGTTTTTCTTCCGACCGACAGCCGATTCGCGATTGCGACCCCGATTGACGGCCCTCAGGGTTTGAGCACCTCGCCGGCCGAGATCAGAATTTCGATATCGGCTTTCTCGCGGATCTGATTGACAAGCTTATTCAGCTCCTCCTGGTACTTCTCTGCTTTCAACCGCTCGCTCAGCTGCGGCTTGATTTCAGCAAGAGTGAACAATCCCTCCTTTTTCTTGTCCGTCACCTTAATGACGTGATAGCCGTACTGCGTTCGTACAACCTGAACCCCTCCTACGGGAAGCGAGAATGCCGCTTCGGCATATTCGGGCGCCAAAGCTTCCCGCGAAGTGTATCCGATATCCCCCCCCTGCGAAGCCGAAGAATCCGCCGAGTTTTGGCGGGCAAGAGCGGCGAAGTCCTCACCCTTTTTCACACGTGAAAGAAGGTCTTGCGCGCGTTCATTGGCCGCCGCTTCCTGCGCGGCGCTGCTGCCCTCCGGACGGATCAGTATATGGCTCGTTCGAACAATTTCCGGGTGCCGGAATTCTTCCAGGTTGCTCTTGTAATAGTTTGAGAGTTCCGCTTCGGTGACTGTTACCTTGATTTTCCCTTCCACATATTTTGACACGGTCAGGTTTTCAAAAATGTTTTTTTCAAAAGCGGCCCGATCGATATTCTGGCTGGCCAATGCTGCGTTCATCTCCGCTTCGCTGCGGAATGTCTTGGCGTATTTCTGCACTTCCGCCTGAACTTCCGCATCGGTCGCCTTTATTCCGGTCGCCAGCGCCTGCTGGAAAAGCAGCTTTGAGTTGATCAATGCCGTTATATTGTTGAGCGTCAATTCCGCACGATACTCTGCACGAAGATTTTTCCATTCCGGGCTGCCGATGGCGCTCAGTTCACGATTCACCAAATCCTCAAGATCACGGCCGAAAATATCCGCTCCGTTGACTCTGGCAACGACGGGGGGGAACAGGGGAGCCGGCGAAGCGGCGGCGCCTTTCTGTTCCTGAGCCGATGCAGTCGGCGCGGAAGCCGGCTCTTTCGGTCGAGCCTCCTGAGAAGCAGTTGCAGGTTGAAAAAAAACGAATCCGGAAAAAAGCACCCAAAAACAGGGGATAGCAAATCTGGCCAGAGCTTTCACCGTGTTGACGTCTCCCTTTCAGAAAATGGCCCCTCCGCGTTGCCGCGGGCATACCAATTGGGGCATTGCGCGGAGGTTCCGCTTATCGGGTATTACTGCGAAGCGCGCCTAATGCGGGTTCTCGTGACAGGGATTGCACGTCATGCCGCTGGCAACATTCGCCTGAGCTTTTTCCGGGCCGTGGCAGGACAGGCAGCCCTTGGAAAATTCATTCAGCTTCTCCGTAAAGGCAAGTTTACCTGCATTGTACGCGTTCAGCATGGCGACCGCTTTCATCGTCACATCCGCGACCAGACGGTTGCACCGTTCGAAATGCTGCTGTGTCAGAAGCTTATGGCCTGAAGCCTTTGCCCACATCGTCGATGAAACATGACACAGGTTCGATTGAGATACCGAGGTGGCAATCGGGATATCCAGCTTGGGGTTTTTCGGTTTGTAGGAAGGGAACTTGGTATTCTCATACCAGAGGGAGATTTCATTGCAGAGTGCAAAAAGGTCGTTCTGATTTTTGGAGAACAGGTTGTACAGCAGGCCGCAGG
>CAZLHW010000340.1:0-3818 GCA_964559085.1 uncultured Acidobacteriota bacterium
GAGCGTCCGGAGGGCGGCGATTACCGTCAGAGATATTTCCTTTTGGGTGAGCGCGAATAACCCCACCGTGATCGTCACATCGTGAATCAGTGCCAGGATCGCCGCAACGCCGTAGATTGGCTTGAAGCGGATGGCGATATAAACCAGCATGCCAAGGAACGACAGGCCGACAGCCAGCGCCGCTTTACGCCTCAGATCCGCTCCGGCGACCGCCCCGATGCTCTCGTTCCCCAGAACAGCAAAGGATCCGACATAAAAAGCATTGGAAAGGCTGTTTACAACCGCGCCTGAAACGCCCGGCACATTCCTGAGGTTGTCCATAGAAGCGACCAGGCCATCGCTGCTTTTATTCCGGAAATCCAGCAGCGTCGTCGTCAGGTTTGAATAATAATCCTCAATTTCCTGGGTGGTTTTGTTCCGGCTCCGCAAGCCGTCGGGATCCGCTTCCAGGAGATGTTTCTTTAAAGCATCGGCGCCCACGTTATTAAAATCAGGCAACGGGCTGTCGGCGTGATCGGGATCAAACGCCTTGCGGAAAGAGTTCAAAACGCGCTGGCGCACCTCCTGCATATCGCCCTGCTCCGCGCCCGACAGGGTCTGCATTCGAATCTGAATTTTGTTTCTGGACGGGTCCTCGTACCTCTGTATCAGCGGCGGGGTGGCGGATTCCGATTTTAGCGTGTTCCGGATCAGATCCAGATTCGGCGCCTCCCGGAATTTGATGACGATCAGACTTCCACCCGTAAAATCAATGCCATAATTCAGGCCGCCGCGCAGGAAATAGGCCAAAACGCCTATGGCAAACAGGGTAAACGATATCCCGCAAAACCACCACTTTTTACCTATCCAGTTGATTGAAGTCTGTTTGAAAAGTTCCACAATCAATCCCTCAGATGGGCGGCCCGGATTTTGCCCGTTAGATTGGACACTGTCCGTCGCCGCAAAGTTCCCTTAAATCGACAATGTCTCCACACGGCGATTTCCCAGCACAATTTCGAAAAGCAGGCGCGACACATAAATCGCCGTAAACATATTCGCCAGCAGTCCTACCGTGAGGGTAACGGCAAATCCCTTGATGGGCCCGGTCCCGAACTGGAAAAGGAAAGCGGCTGCAATCAAGGTGGTCACATTCGAGTCAAAAATCGTCCAGAATACTTTGCTAAACCCCGTATCCACAGCAGCCCGAACGGTCTTCCCGTTTCGGATCTCTTCACGAATTCTCTCGAAAATGAGAATATTCGCATCCACCGCCATACCGATCGTGAGAATGATCCCCGCTATGCCCGGCAGCGTCAGGGTTGCGCCTACGCCGCCCATAAATCCCATCAGAATGAGCAGATTCGCGATCAGGCAGACGATGGCGTTGATGCCGGAAAGTCTGTAGTAGACCAGCATGCCGATGACGATCAGACCAAATCCGATCAACGAGGCAAAGATGCCGGACCGGATGGAATCGTTGCCCAGGGAAGCGCCAACGCTTTGTTCATGCAAGACTTTCAAGGATGCGGGGAGCGCGCCGGAACGGAGCAGCAGGGCCAGATCTTCCGCCTGCTGAATCGTAAAGCGGCCGTGAATAATGCCTTCGGATTCAATACGCTCATTGATAACGGGAGCGGAACTCACCACATTATCCAGTACAATGGCAAGTTTCTCACCCACGTGCTGCTCGGTCGCTCTCGCAAACAGCTTCGACCCGTCCGACGTCAGGAAGAAACCAACTGCGGGGGCGCCATTGGAATCCGTGCTGCGCCTGGCGGTCTTCAGATCCTTGCCGGTGATGACGGGCACTTTGCTTACAATGAGGTATTCCAGCTGACGCTGTTCGCCGCGGTCTTCGCGGTACGGCAGGATCTCATAACCGTCGGCTATTTTCCCGCCGCTCGCTGTTACTGCAGCTTCAACGCTCGCATAGGGTTCGCTCTGATCCTTCTTCACCAGGCGGAGTGCCAGCTGCGCCGTATTCGCCATCAGGCTTTTTACGCGATCCGGATCATCAATTCCCGGCAGTTCCACGATGATCTGGTCATCCACATCCTGCCCGCCGCCGCCGTAAATCTGAAGGGTAGGTTCCGTAACACCCAGCGAGTCCACGCGCCTGCGAATCGTTTCCAGCGCCTGCCGCACCGTCGATTCCCGGGCACTGCGCATGTACGGTCCCGCAAGGGTAAGACTGAAGCTCGTTTTCCCTTCCAAAGTTGAGCTGCGCAGGATGTATTTCTGATCATACATGGATTCCAGCACCGCACGCGCTTCATTGCTCTGAGCGGATTCTATTCCGGCGATCTCTATCGAGAATCCGTTCCCCTTCTTGGAGCTGGCAAAGTCAATCTTTTTTGATTTCAGTTCCTGAGAAATCCGCTCTGCATCCTGGTGAAGCTCCTGGTTCAGAGCATCGTCGGTGACTACCTGCAAAACGAGGTGAATGCCGCCCTTGAGGTCAAGTCCCAGATTGAGTCTTGAGAGGAGGCCCGCCCCTTTTTCTCGCGGACTGATAAAATAGTAGGTGCAGATCCCCAGCAGCGCGACAATAAAGATGAGCTTCCATCTTAGATTTTTCTGCATAAATCACCTGTTAAAATTGCGTTAGCGCATTGAATGGGAAACATCCGGGCTTATCGGGAATCCGGAAGTCGGGGGAAAAGGGGAACAGCACGACATACCCTTTATCCCTTCGCCCCTTTATCCCTTTGCCCCATTAATTCCCAGTCGTTTCTTCCGGCCCCTGAAGTCCGGCTATGGCATTTTTTGCCACCTCAATCTTCACCTGGTCGGCGATTTTGAGGATAAAAGTCTTATCCTTTACCCCGGCAATCACGCCATAGATTCCCGAACCGGTTATAACCCTGTCGCCGTTCCTGAGCGCCGCAATCATCTGTTCCACCTTCTTTTGCCTTTTTTTCATAGGCATGAAAATCAGAAGGTAAAAGATGACGACAACGATCAACAGCGGGGCAAATTGAAGCAGGGCATTTGGAGATGCAGCTTGTAAGATCAGGATGGAGTTTTCCATTTGTACCTTTTTCTATCCCTCAGAATATTCAGGAGGAGATATTAATCGGGCTGGACCGACTTGACCTAGGCTGGAGACGGCCGGGATATTACACCCCCCTCTTCTCCAAAAGCTCTAGCCAGTTACTAAAAAAATCAAGGTCGATAGCCTGTCTTATTTTAATCATCATGTCAAGATAAAAGGTCAGGGTGTGAATCGTGTTGTAAACCGCCGAAAGGTGCTCTCCGGCAAGAAAAAGGTGCCTTAAATAGGCGCGTGAATAGCGCCTGCACGTCGGGCAGGAACAGTGCGGATCCAGCGGGCCCTGATCCTCCGCATATTTGGCGTTTTTAATCAGAATCCTCCCCTCGCTCGTAAACAGACAGCCATTCCGGGCATTTCGGGTGGGAAGCACGCAATCGAACATATCAATGCCCATGGCAATGCAGCGAATCAAATCCTCCGGAGTCCCCACACCCATCAGGTAACGGGGCTTATCCCAGTCAAGAAGGGGAGCCGTTGTTTCCACAATTTCGTACATCAGGTCCTTCGGCTCGCCTACACTGAGCCCGCCGATTGCCATGCCGGAAAATCCAAGATTCGAAAGAGCTTCAACGGACCGTTTTCTTAAATCGGGATACACGCTCCCCTGCACGATGCCAAAAAGAGCCCGGCTCCCGTCCTCGTAACGGCGCCAGTGCTCCCGGCATTTTCGCGCCCAGCGCATCGAAAGTTCCATGGATGCTTCCGCATCCGCATAACCTGCCGGGTAGGGCGTGCAGTCATCAAAAACCATCGAAATATCCGAACCCAAAGCCTGCTGGATGTC
>CAZLHW010000340.1:3828-4797 GCA_964559085.1 uncultured Acidobacteriota bacterium
GCGATGACTTTCTCGGGTGTAAACAGATTCCTGCTTCCATCAATGTGAGACCGGAATTGAACTCCATCCTCGTCGATGCTGCGAAGATCGCGATGGCTGAAGACCTGATATCCCCCGCTGTCGGTAAGAATCGCGCCATTCCAAGACATGAAATTGTGGAGGCCTCCGAGCCGTTCAATCCGCTCGTGCCCGGGACGCAGGTACAGATGGTAAGTATTGGCCAGAATGATGCGCGTATCCAGGGCTTCCAAGTGCTCGTTCGGCATTGCCTTGACGGCAGCGGCGGTTCCTACAGGCATAAACACCGGCGTCGGCACATCTCCGTGCGGCGTGTGCAAGACCCCCCTGCGTGCCCCCGTAGCGGCATCTTTATGCAGAACTTCAAATCCAAACCGGCCGGCAGCCGCCATTGCGGACCCCCTTGATTGCGTCGATGCAAGATACAAGGGCAGGATCCAGGATGCAAGTCGCTCCTATTCCTTCGGCAGCAGCCGGGCGGCAGCAACCTTTTTGCGGCAAGCGAGGAAAAGAAGACCAGCGATCGGCTGCCTGCCGCCTTCCGCCGACTGTGCTACCATGCAATGCGGGTATTGCATATGAAGATAGGCATCGTGGGAGCGCGAGTGGCGGGATGCTATGCGGGATTTCTCCTATCCTGCATGGGACATGAAACCATTCTATTCGATGACGGGGTAGAGAAAGAAAAGCCGTGCGGCGGGGGCATCACGGCCAAGGGGCTTCGCAAAATGCCCTGGCTGCGCCAGGCGTCTCTGCCTTGTTCCAAAGTGGCTTCCATACGTCTGTCCACGCCGGACGGCTATTCCAGCACGCTTCAGCTGGAGCATCCGATTCACATCTACCCCCGGTTTTCTCTTGATACACTCCTGAGAGAGCGGGCGGCACAGTCGGGCGCGCGCCTCATCCCGGCGCGTGTCAAGCAGCTTCACCGGCAACAGACCGGATGGACCG
>CAZLHW010000341.1:0-544 GCA_964559085.1 uncultured Acidobacteriota bacterium
GAATTGCGACGGGAACGAGAGCAGCGAATCATGGACGCTATCCGTCTCAAGCCGACCGACAGAGTGCCGGTCGGCTGCGAACTGGGGTTCTTCGTGGCGAAATATGCCGGAATTCCCTGCTCTGCGGCCTATTACGACTGCGACGCCTGGTTCGATGCGTATCGAAAAACCCTGAGGGATTTTCAACCGGATGCGGCCTTCACGCGGCCGTTTTCCCCGGGAGTTGCGCTGGAATACCTCGATCCCAAATTCATGCGGTGGCCCGGTCATGGTGTCGGCCCCAACAACGGACTCCAGGCAATTGAAATAGAAAGCCTGCAGGACGACGAATATGACCTGTTTCTGCATGACACGGCGGAGTACATGATTCGCCATCACCTGCCGCGCCTGCACGGAGGCCTCGGTTTCCTTGCAGCCCTCCCAAAACTGTCGGGGATGGGATGGATCGAGCCCTGGGCGGCGCAAAACCTGGCGCTGCTTTTCACAGAACCGGACATCGAGGCCGCCATCGCGCGAAAGGAACAGAGCGCGAAGCAGTACGAAC
>CAZLHW010000341.1:554-4778 GCA_964559085.1 uncultured Acidobacteriota bacterium
CCATCGCCAATCTTCAGAAAGCAGGCCGCGAAATAAGAAAGTGGAGATCCAAAGCCCGGGAATTCGAGCAGCTGCTCGCGGAATACGGTCTTCCCACGCTCCACCAGGGAGGAATGCTGCCCCCATTTGACATCATCTCCCACAGCATCCGCGGCATGAAGGGCACGATGCTCGACATGTACCGCCGGCCCGATCAGCTCATGGAGGCGTGCGAGATGCTGCTTGAAAAAGAGCTGGAACGGCCGCTGCCTCCTCCCAACGAGTACGGCAATCTCAGGCTGTTTATGACCAATACGCGGGGTTCCGATGATTTCATGTCCACAAAACAGTTCGATCAATTCTATTGGCCGACCTTTAAAAAGCTGGTCTCCACCCTGATCGAGCGCGGCGCGACGCTCTGCATTTTTTTTGAAGGCAATTTCACGTCACGCCTGGAATATCTGCTGGAGTTCCCCAAGGGAAAAATCTGCGCGCGCTTCGATACGACCGATATTTTTCGAGCAAAGGAGATCCTGAAGGATCATGTTTGTATCGAAGGCAATGTGCCGGCTTCTCTTTTGCAGATCGGATCGGTGGACGACGTGAAGGCTTACTGCAAAAAGCTTATTGATGTCGTAGGCAAGGGCGGAGGGTATATTCTGGGACCCCGCAGTTCCACCGACGAGGTGAAGCCCGAAAACCTCAAGGCCATGATTGAATTCACCAAGGAATACGGCCGGTATTAACCGCGGATACGCGCAGGCCCGTACGGATCCAATCCGCGAGGATCTTTGAAAATCCCCGGTAAATATAAATTACCGAAAGATGCGCTTCAGCCAGGGGAAAGGATTCAGCATTTCCATGGGATTGCCGCCGTGGAGGCTGCAGTTTTCCGTCGGTTCGGTGCCGGCAATAAAGACTTCCTGTTCCGTTATCGGGCATTCGGGCACAGCAAGCTGGCGCGTCTCGGGATCAATCGTGACGCCGATGACGCCCTCCGGAATCGGGAATTCCTGCGCATTCCTGTATCCCGGGAGCATGACGGCCCTTTTCATAAATTCCGCCCAAATGGGACCTGCCGAAGCCGCGCCGGAAAGTCCGAGCTGCCGGTTGTCATCGAAACCCACCCAGACGACGCACACCAGATTTGTGGTGTACCCGGCAAACCAGCCGTCGTGAGACGTGCCCGTTTTTCCTGCCGCGGGGGCTCTGAAACCGCGCGCGCGCACGCCGGCGCCGGTTCCGCGATTGACAACATCCTCCAGAATGTTTGTCACCAGATACGCCACCCGCGGATCCAGTACGTTCCGTCTTCGGGTCGTTTTATCCTGCAAAAGATCTCCCTCGGAGCTGACCACGCGCCGCAGCGATTTCGGCGCGCTCCAGGTCCCGCCGCCGGCAAAGGCGCTGTAGGCTGCCGCGACTTCCAGCGGCGTCACTTCGTAGGCGCCCAAAGCGACCGCCGGCGTCGGCTGGATGTCTGCGTTTAACCCCAGGCGCTTTGCCATCTGCACAACGCGCCCATAGCCCACCTGCTGTGCGATATTGACCGTGGCCACATTCAGAGAGCGCACCAGCGCCTCCCGAATCGTAACCTCGCCGTGGTATTCCTGGCCGTAGTTGTCGGGCGTGTACTCTTTGCCGTCGAAGTAGAAGGTCATCGGCTCATCCCTCACCGTCGAAACGGGCGTGAGGACGGGCTCCAGACCTTCGAGCGCATTCTCAAAGGCGGCGGCGACAACGATCGGCTTGAAAACGGATCCCGGCTGCCTTCTCGCCAGAGCGTGGTTCAGCTGGCTCGCTGCATAATCGCGGCCGCCGACAAGGGCTTTGATATCTCCGGTTCCGGGGTCGAGGGCCACAAGCGCCACCTGAGGAGAAGGAACCGCCTCGCCCTTTTTCCGCCGGCGCTCATAGGATTTTGCCAGAAGGCGATCCAGATCCTGCATCCCCCCCTCCACGGCGCGCATGGCGGCATTCTGCAATTCCGTATCAAGCGTGGTGTAAATGCGATAGTTCTGATCATTCAGCTCCTGCTCGGAAAAAGCCTCGAGCAGATCATCTTTGATCATGTCGACAAAATGCCCGGCCAGGCTTGATCCAAAAGAGGGACTGATGAGATCGAGCGGCATCGCTTTGGCTTCTTCCGCCTGCCCGGCTGAAATCATTTTGTTTTCCACCATAGCCGCCAGGACGCTGTCGCGGGCTTTTGCCGCGCGTTCCGGTTTGCGTTCGGAAGAGGAATAGCGGTTGGGTGCGCGAATGATGCCGGCCAGAAAGCAGGACTGGGCAAGGTTCAGATCGCGCAGATCTTTCCCGAAGTAAGCTTGGGCGGCCTCGCCGAAACCGTGGATCGCAAAACTGCCGCGATTCCCGAGATAAATTTCATTGGCATAGAGTTCGAAAATCCGCGCCTTGGTAAACCGGTGTTCCAAGACCAGGGCCATGAAGGTTTCCTGAAGCTTGCGGCGCCACTCGCGTTTGGTGGAGAAGAAGAAGCTGCGCGCAACCTGCATTGTAAGCGTGCTGGCGCCCTGCGCCTTTTTGCCGTATCGGATATCGGCCCATGCGGCTCCGAGTACGCGGATCGGATCAAACCCGGGATGATCGAAAAAGCGCTTGTCCTCTGCGGAAAGAACCGCCTGAATCAGTCTTGGAGGAAGTTCCTCATAGGGGATCGGGCGCCGCTTTTCGCGGTCTCGCCCGAACATGCCCGTAATCAGCTCCGGCTCGATTTCCGCGGAAACCATACGGTCGCGCGAGTCCAGCGAACGCAGGCGCGAAATGCGCCCGCGGGCAAACTCGATTTGCAGCGCATTCTTTCCGGCAAAATAGGAATTCAGGGACGGATGAATCTCAAGCGCGTTTTCCGACTGCACGATCCTGCCGACGCTTTCAGCGCTTTCATTCTCGGTATAACCGGCTGCCTGAAGGTAGCTGGCCAGCTCCCCGGGATCGACCGCTTCGCCCACCAGGATGCGCCGGGGAGCCGTATAAATGCGGCTTTCGCCCCGGGCCTGCTTCCCGGTTAGGCGTTCGTCTATCAGATTGGAATAATGGAAATAAAAATAGAGAAAAACGCCCAGCGCCAGCGCGCATAGGGCGCCGAAGGCAATGAGCAGAATCCTGGTCGGCTTGAAACGGGATTTCGCAGCAGTCTTCACTGAGTTCTTCATAAAACTCGACACTGCCCGGGGAGCTTCGCGGACCTGACGGAACTGCTCGGATCCGTAAAAATCCGAGGCGGCCGTTTTCGCTTAATCCGCGATGCCCAGGCCCTGGCCGCCGTCGACGATGATTTCCTGGCCGGTTATATAGTCGGAGGCGCGGGAGGAAAGGAAAAGCGCCACCCCGTACATGTCTTCCGGATAGCCGATGCGGTGCATCGGAATCGTCCGGGCTACGGCTTTCTGTTCGACGGGATTGTGCGCATGCCCGCCGCCGATGTTTGTCACAATATATCCCGGCGCGATCGCATTCACGGTGATGTTGTAGGCTGCAACTTCCATGGCCACCGTGCGCATCAGATTTTTGATCCCGGCCTTGGCGGCCATATAGGCGGCGCCGATCGCGGGTTCGACACGCGTGGCCGCCAGAGACGTCGTCAGGATGATGCGGCCCGATTTCTGCGGCTTCATGTGACGGACGGCGGCGCGCACGGTGGCGAAGACTCCATTCATGTTGACGTCGATGACGCGGTTCCAGCGTTCGTCCGTGTAATTTTCGAAAGCCCCCTCTGGAACACGCGGCCTTTCGTCGCCCGCCCAGTCGCCGACAAAGCCGACGCCCGGGTCGATGCCTGCATTCGCAAACACGACATCCAGCCGTCCGTACACGCGGGCGGCGTTGTCGATGGCGGCGTCCAGCGCCGGATGGTCGGTAACATCGACGATTTCGCCGCGGATATCGATTCCCGCATCGCGCAGGCGCTTCGTTTCGTCTGCAATTCGTTGGGCATGGACATCAAGGATCGTGACGCGCGCGCCGTTGGCTCCCAGCGCTTCGGCATAACCCAGGCCGATCCCGCTCGCACCGCCGGTAACGACCACCCCATAGCCCTTGACATCGAACAGATCGGCAATTTTCACAACAACACCTCCGTTTATGATTCGAGATTCGAAATTGGCCATTCGAGATTAAAAACCGGTTTGGCATCAGCGGAGATCGCCTGGGCTTTCCATTCATCAATCTCGAATCTCGAATCTCGAATCTTGATACACCTGCGGGTTGACGAAATGCGGCAGA
>CAZLHW010000342.1:0-1012 GCA_964559085.1 uncultured Acidobacteriota bacterium
CGTCCCGTTCGCCAGCGCGGAAGATGCGGAAGGCTGCACGGATCACCCTCTCCTATCCCGCATGCCGAATTTTTACATTGAAGAGTGCGAGACGCAGGAGTTTGGCGAGGAGGAAATGTACTTCGGGGAAGACCAAAGCCGAATGGTGGAGGGGAAGCGCACCGCCATCAGCTATGCGATCAAAGAAGACGCGCCACGCGTCAGCGAACTGCAGGTACGCCGCAACTATATCAATGCCCTAACAAAGGTGGGCGGCAAATTGATGTACGAGGACAAGTATAGTGCATTCCTTAAGCTGGAAAAGTCCGGGAAAGAAACCTGGGTGCATGTCCGCGTATATGGCGATGCAACCGCCTATGTTAATCGCTTTATTGAGGGCGAGGCCATGCGGCAGGAGGTTTCTGCGTCAGAAATTCGGTAAGCCCTCAATGATCAGGGTTTTATTGCTTTGTATATCAACTTCGATACCGATAAAGCAGCCATCAAGGAGGAATCTCGATCCACTATCGACCAGATTATTGCCCTTCTCCGGGAAAACCCGGCACTTAAAGTCAGCATCGAGGGGCATACGGACAATACCGGAACCGCGCAGCACAACAAGACCCTTTCCGAACAACGCGCGCAGGCCGTCCTGAATGCGGTCGTGCAAGGGGGTATCGGCAAGGAACGGCTCAGCAGCAGGGGCTGGGGGCAGGAGAAGCCTATCGCCGACAACAGGACAGAGGAGGGTAAAGCTAAAAACAGGCGCGTTGAAATCGTAAAGCAGTAAATCTGTTAAAACGATATTTTGCCCCGAAAAATCGCGTCTAAGGGCCTATCGCAAACCTGTTTTTTGCGAATCCCGCTCATATTGCAGGGTTTGCGTCGGTCCGACCCCAGAGAGACAGGGGGAGAGGGAGCGAAGGCCGGCGGCAATCGCTTTCATGATATTTGCCATCAAATCACGGCTGCCGTTAACGGCGTAGAGATGAGGCGTCACCGCCCAGAGCTGGGCGGCGATTCTTACCGGCCT
>CAZLHW010000342.1:1022-4770 GCA_964559085.1 uncultured Acidobacteriota bacterium
CGCCGTAACGCATCGAGAAGCATAGGGACAACCTTATCCGAAAGGCGCAGCGCTGTATCCACGACAAACAAGGACACATCCGGGCGGAGCAGATTCAGCCGGTCGCAAAAGGCGTCTATCTCTTTTTCTTCAAGGTTTTTGGGTGGAGAAGATTTCAACTCAATGTAGACCAGCTTTCCCTCCGCCGCCGCAACCACATCCAGATCCCCTCCGCCGCCGCGGACATGAAGCTTAACGCCTGTCGCGACTTCAAACCCGAATCGGCGCTCGAGTTCGTGCCCGACAAACCATTCCAACGTGCGGCCGAAATTACAGGAAGCCCATTTCAGGCGGTAATGGTCGCGCGAAACCTTAACGGCAAGGCCGAGTTTCACCAGAACTTCGGCGTAATGATTCGATTGGTTTTTCTTAAGATAACGCGTCGTGTCGGCCGGGGAAAAACCTTCGGCCCGCTGGATAGCGCCCCGCAAAAACAAACGGAATGCATAATGGCTGAGCCATGAGCAGATTTCATCCTCGCGAGAATCCAACAGCGGTTTCGCAAACGGCGGGTCTGAACACACAGGTTCGGGACGGAGGCCGCGGCGTACGAGCATGGCCATCGCCTCGTTTGCGGGTATAAGTATTGCCCGCGCTCTCGGCGGCAACGCCTTCGCCTCTTTCAGTTCGAGCTCCCGGGCGCTGTGTTTTCTTTTCATGGCATTGGAACTCAATGCCGGTATTATACCCGCGAAACTCTTTGAGTCCTTCTATCTTCGCGGTACACTGCAAAGGAGGATAAGAACGGGAGCCCATCAAAGTGAGACCGCATTTTAAAATAGCCGGAATCTGCACCCCCCTGATCGCCGCGATGCTGTGGATTGCAGCCCCTCTTGCCGCAGAGAATACGCAGCTGGAAAAAGTGGCGCGCGAAATTGAAAACAATCTTATTGCGCCCTGCTGCTGGACGCAGCCGGTATCGGAGCACCCATCGGAAGTATCCGACAGGATCCGCAAAGAAGTCCGAGAAATGCTGGCCGCGGGAAAAAGCCGTGACGAAATCCTGGACCACTACGTGGCTCAATACGGAGAGCGCATACTGGCGGCGCCGCGCGCGAGAGGTTTCAACAGGCTCGCCTACATTCTGCCCTGGCTGGCCCTGGCAGCAGGAGCCGTGCTGACAATCATCCTGGTGAAAAAATTTCGCGCGCCCGCCGCGGAGGAGGCGGCCCCGGCTCCGTCCCCGGCGCCGGACCCACGCTATGCGTTGATGGTTGAGAAAGAAATGAAGGAGTTTGAAGAATAGACGTCGTATGCATCGGCAACAACGGACGCGAATTCGACGGAATTCCCAAAATCTGCCGCAGACTTTTAATCAGAAGTTCGAAGAAATTGTCCGCCGCTATCCCGACCGCACGGCATTTCGGCAAAAAACACCCCAAGGCTACAAAACCATTTCCTATGGCGATGCTTTCCGCCAATCCCGCTCCGTCGCTCAGGGATTGCTCGCACTAGGCCTGAATCCCGGTAACCGTGTGGCTATTCTGTCGGAAAACCGTCCGGAATGGGTTGTCGCCTACCTTGGCATTTATCTTTCCGGAATGGTGGCTGTCCCGCTCGATGCCCAGATCTCTCCCGCCGAATGGAGGCGATTGCTGGATGATTCCGAAGCCCGGGTCGTTTTTGTAAGCGGGATGCTTCTTTCAAAGCTGCAGGCCGCGGCCGCCGCCTCGCGGCATCTGATTCGCATCCTTTCTTTTGACGAGACAGAGGAAGCACCGGATCCAGTCTCCACACTGGAAGGCTTTATAGACTGGGCCGCCGGATTGCCCGTCCCGCCCGAGCTTCCGGTCTGCAAGCCTTCCGATGTCGTTACCATCATCTATACATCCGGGACCACGGGTGCGCCGAAGGGTGTGGTGCTTACGCACTCCAATATCGTCGGCGAGCTCGAGAGCATTTTCGGAGCCGTCCACGCGGATGAGAACGATGCGCTCCTTTGCCTCCTGCCTCTTCAGCATGTGCTGGCCTCGATCATAAATGTGCTGGTGCCGCTCTGCCTTGGAGGGCAGGTCGTCTTTGCCGACACCCTGAAACGATCGGAAATTCTACAAGCCTTGCAAGAAGCAGGGATCACGATTCTGGCCACGGTGCCGCAGTTTTTCTACCTGTTTTATGGCCGGATCCAGGACGAGCTTTCGCAGAAATCACCGGTAGTTCGGAAGCTTTTCCGGGTGCTTCTGCTTGGGAACCGATTCAGCATGCGGGCTCTCCGCCTAAACCTGGGGAAGGTGCTTTTTTCAAAGATCCATAAAAGCTTCGGACCCAGGCTTCGCCTGTTTGTAAGCGGGGGATCCTCGTTGGATCCTAAAGTGGCCCGGGATTTTCATGATATGGGCTTTACCATTCTCCAGGGGTACGGGCTTACGGAGACAACGGGCGCCTGCACTGTCACGCCTGTTGAAAGAAACGTCGTGGGATCCGTAGGCCCGCCTCTTCCGGGAGTCGAGATAAAGATCGTATCGCCGGATGAAACAGGTTCCGGTGAAATCCTGGTCCGCGGGCCGATGGTCATGAAGGAGTATTACCGAAATTCCGCCGCGACGGGGGAAGCGCTGAAGGACGGCTGGCTTTATACCGGAGATCTTGGCAAATTTGACGCCGACGGCAACCTCTTTATAACGGGCCGCAAAAAGGAGGTCGTCGTATTGCCGAACGGGAAAAACATATATCCCGACGAGCTGGAAACGCATTACCTCCAGTGCCCGGCAATCCAGGAAATCGCCGTGATAGGCGTTTCCAGCGCCCAGGAAAGAGGCGATCGCCTGCATGCCGTCGTTGTGCCGAACTTCGATTATCTCAAGGCAAGAAAAATTGCCAACGCTCGGGAGTTTCTGCGCGACCAGATTGCGGGGCTCTCCAACCAGTTGCCCAGGTACAAGCGCCTGATGAGCTACCAGATTCAGAGCGATCCCCTTCCGCGAACCACTACCCGCAAAATAAAAAGGATGGAGATCAAAAGACTTGTGGAAAGCGGCGCACTGCCGTCCTCTGAAAACGCGCAGGCATCAACCGCAGCGGGAGCCGATGACGCATGGACGGAATCCGCCCTCGGCCAGGAAGTTCTCCATTGCATACGGGAAACCTATCGGCGGAACACGCCGATCGACCCGGACATGAATTTGGAACTGGATCTTGGATTTGATTCCATGGAGCGCATTGAACTTCTCACGAGCCTCGAGCAGGCATTAAACTTGAATCTTCCCGAAGATTTTGGCGCGGAGATATTGACGGTTCGAGACCTGATATCGGGGCTGGAAAAACAGGCGGGGATCGCGTCCGTCGCAGGACCTGCCGAACGCCAAAGCTGGAAGACAATTCTGTCAAAAGAATCTCTGAGCGCGGAGGAAACCGCGCCCATACGCCTATCCGGCGCGACACTGACATTTTTCAAATTCTGCTGCCTGCGCGTTCTCTATTACACCCTGTTTCGCACCCTTTTAGGTCTTAAGGTCCGGGGTCTGCATCACCTCCCCGGGAAAGGACCGTTCCTCATCTGCCCAAACCATGAAAGCTATCTGGATCCCTTTATCCTGCTCTCCGTCATCCCTTACAAAATTTTTAAAATCACATTCTTTTTGGGATACAGCATGTTCTTCCAAAAGGGAATCATGAAATATGTCGCCCGTCTGACGAATATTGTCCCGGTGGACCCGGACGCGCATCTGTTGCGCGCGATGCGGGCCGGCGCCGCCGGCTTGCGGGCCGG
>CAZLHW010000343.1:0-2024 GCA_964559085.1 uncultured Acidobacteriota bacterium
CGCCCTTCCCGGGCTCTCATTTCTCTTTTCCCGAATCTCCGGGCTGCGCCCGGAGCTATCTATCCAACGGCCTTTCAGGCCGACATTGTCCGGGCTTCTGCCCGCCTATGGAATCTCGACCGATTTGGTTGCGGATCCCATTTTGCCCTGGTTCGCTTCGCGCACGATGGCTTTGATCTTGTAGCGGCCAACGGTCAGCTTCAGTTCAACCCGAGATGTCAGCCCGCGGTCGCGTAGGCTGGAATAGTTATCCTCCAGCAACCGGAATTCAACTGTCTTATCGATGCCGCTGATGTATTTGTCATTTTCATCAAATGCGGCCAGGATGAAGCTGACCATATTCTTACGTCTGGAGTCCTCTTCCAGGAATTGCAGATTGCGGATATTGGCTTTGGTTGTGAAAGACACCGCATAGGTGAAATCTTCTTCCTGGGAATAGTTATAGGAGAGCGTCATCGGAATTTCGCGCATATTGCCGGGCGCGTTCATCGCATCGATGATGTCCTCCTTCTTGGTGTTTTCAAACTGCATCTCTTCTTTTTGGACGTAATAGCCTTTCCGATACGAAAGCTTCAGGTCGGGACGCGTCAGCTCCAGTTTGATCTTGTGATATGAGCCGTCGGCTTTGCGCGCGGGAAGCGCATAGGAAAGGATGTAGTAATAGGATTGCCGCTGGACAATCTCGTGGATGCCCATATAGAGATCGTTGCGGCTATGCGAAAACATGCCTCCGGTCTCGTAGGCTATTTGAGAAAGCGGGCTTTCTTTTGCCTGTTTGTTCTCTTCGGCCGCAGCATCCGAGTCTTCGCCGGACAGGCCGCGGAGGCTTACCGTATTCAGCACAATCCCGGAACGCAATGCCAGGTCAATGACCTCCTGGAGTTGATAGGCTTCCGGTGATTCGCTTTCGGAGAGAAACCCGTCGGAGAAAAGCACAACCGTTTTTGTTCCTTCAAAATGCCGTAACGTCCGAATATGCTGCCGCAGGGTCGCCAACAGACTGCGCGTCTGGTATTCAAGCGTCTGTCTTTGGCTTGAGGAGACCGCTCTGAGGTAGGCTTCGGCCGTTGTTTCATAGCTGCTGCTTCCGCCCAGCGCATCACTTGTTATATTGAGGCATTGCATGGTCCTTTGAATCAGCTTTTTTCGATCGACCTGAAATTCATGCATGCCGTCGGCAAATCTCCAGGCTTCAAGATCTGTGAGTTTGAGGCAGGCATCCCGAGCTACGGGGCTAAGGTTCATTCTTTTAAAGATGATTTCGAGCTCGTCGAGGAGATGCTGTTTGTTGTTTGTGAACGGCACCTGTATTCTGCCGGATCCGGAAAGCACCGTTACCTGATCCTGAGGTCTCATGTCTCTTTCCACAAACTGCTTAACGGCTTCAATCATCCGCGGAAAATTCACCACCGATTCCATCGCAAGATCATCCACTACAAGGGAAAGGATACGCGTGCGTTCTGCATCCTGCTCCTTCGCCGCCAGCCCGGAGGAGGGGGGCTGCGTTTGCGCTTCCTCCAACTGTGCCGGCCCATAGTAATCCAGGGCGAAGGTCTGGATATCCTGCAGCTTTCCATCATCATACACTTTGAAATCCTTTGCCGTCAGATCCGTAACCGGATTTCCCGATTTGTCCGTCACCGTTGCATTCAATACCACAATGTTCACCGGGACTCTGAAAATCGTCTGGCTTTGAGGCTCCTCATCCTTTTTCCCTTTTTTGCCCTGCGGATAAAGCAGGACGCATGAGAGCGTCGGCAGTAACACCAGCCAGAATCCGGCACGCCGCAGGCGGCCGTGCATAGCACGAACCATATTCGATCCTCCCTCAAAATCTAGAAATGGCGGGTTGGAGATTATATTTGCCCATGGATATACGGAGTGCAACTGATTTGATGCGCTCTACGAAAAAATCGATCAGAAGCATTGCCGAAATCCTAGCACCTAAGATATTCGTTTGGATGAGGGTGACTCGGTATATCCGCAACTGGATCGACCGGAATCGCTATCGGTATCGGGATCGC
>CAZLHW010000343.1:2034-4767 GCA_964559085.1 uncultured Acidobacteriota bacterium
ACCGATCGATCCAGGCAAGTGGTTGTGTGATGCGGGTTACCAGTCGAAGCGGAGGCCGAATTGGATGATACGGGGATTGCCCGTGGTTGATGTGACGTAGCCGAAGGTCGTCGCGTTGCCCATGTTTGTATTCGGATTAGCGAAGTAGTGCCGGTTGAAAACATTCAGAAATTCCGCCCGCACCTGCATATGGATGCGCTCGGTGGCGCGGATGGTTTTCATGAGGCTTAAATCCTCTCCGGCATAACCGAAGCCGCGCAGCCTGGAGTACAGGCGCTTCCCGTTGCCCAGGTTGTGCCCCTGCGGGTTGGAAAAGGCCGCGGGATTAAAATACCGGTTGCCGGGGGCATTCGGCACGGCGGGATCGAATTGCTCCGAACGGAACTGGCGGCCTAAATTGACGGTGCTGTCATAGTCGGCATACACGGGCCCTTCCCATCCCGGATACCAGACATTGGCATAGACGCCCAGCGGGTTGCCTGAATTGTAGCGGACAATTCCGGCTACCTCCCATCCGCCCAGAACGGCGTCCAGAGCAGGATTCAAGTTCGAAAGGAATTTGCGATTGCGGCCCATGGGCAGTTCAAACGCGATGTAGCCCTTGAAAACGTGGGTCTGATCGTAACTGACCACCTTATTTGCCGATTCCGCCACGCTATAAGTATCCTGAATGCCGGCGCCTTCATCCCACGTTTCATCGAATCCGGTCTCGGAATTGCCGACCGCGCGCGATAGGTTGTAGGAGATCTGCGCGGCGAGGCCTTTCGACATCTTCCGCGTGAGCGAGAATTGCAATGACTTATAGCCGGAAGACCCTTTGGGCGTTCCCACGAAATACAGCGGCCCGTAGGTTTCCGCCGCGACATGGGGAAACGGCTGCAGAGCGACGCCGGCATAATTGGAAAATCCAGCGTAGGGATAGCGGACGCCGGCTGCCGCGGCACTGTCCGCGTCCCAGATCCATGCCCACGGATTCATCCTGGGATCTTCATAGGCCGCTCGTAAAGGCTGATTGCGTCGCAGAGCGCCATTATGCAGACGGCGTCCCTGATTGCCCATAAACGCAATTTCGAAGAGCATGTCTCTTGCCGGCGCAAACTGCGCTCCGGCATGGTACTGATGCACGTAGCCTGCAAATAGGCTGCGTTCGTCCACCGCAACCATGCCGTAGAGCAGCGTATTGGGATCTCGGACCGGCGCCTGATAGTTGTCGGGGTATCCGTTGTCCCAGTTGAATTTCGGGAGATCCGGAGATGCGGTTTGTATGTTTGTGCCGCGATAGCCGGGAGCGAAGCCGTAGGGAATCCCACTCCAGTAGTTCAGACCCAGCGGAATATAGGACAATCTATAGGATGCCCGCAGCACGAGTCCAGGCGTAGCCCGATAGGCCGCTCCGATCCGCGGACCAAATTCCTTCCAATCCTTCTGCTTTTCAAAGGAATCCTGCGGATGCGAAGGAAACTCCAGCGCGCCTGGGATATTCAGGGCGGTGTTCATGAGATCCGGATTGAAGCTGGCCCATCTTCCATATTTTTCACGAAGCGGCTGTGTCTGCTCCCAGCGTATTCCCAGGTCGAGTGTCAGGTTGTTGGATACGCGGTAGTTGTCCTGCAGGAATAGCGCGACATATTTTCGGCGCCCATACAGGTCGAAGGGAACATTCTTGCTGCCGCCTTGGGCCTCTCCCAGGAAGAAGCTGGCGAAGCCGAAGCCCACCCGGTTGGACCATGCATATCCGGGGATGCCTGTCTGGGCAGGGGCGAAATCAAATTGCAGCACATCAAGCCCTGCGTGGCTGTTCATTTGCTGCGCCCAGAACTCTCCTCCGAATTTCAGATTGTGCCTGCCACGGTTCCAGTTCACGGTATCGGAAAGGATATAGTTATTGGCGATATATTGGTTGGAGCTGCCATATCCGATAGCCGTCGTGCCAATTCCGTTTACAGCGGATCCAAAACTGATTTCGGGAAAAAGGCCGGCGCCCGTCGATTCCTGGAGGCCAAGATAGCGCTGCCAGTCTCCCTCTGCCTGAGCCGAGAGGCTCGGATTCCGATATCGGTTATAAACAAAAGATGTGGTGTGGATCAGGTTCGAACTCGGGCTCCAACTGCCTGTCAGGCGAAGGGCGCGGCTGGTGACATTCTGCCTGCGTGCGCGCGCCAGCGGACCCCCGGCGCCTTCGGGCGCTTTGGGGTCCCAGATACCTCCCTGATCGAGCAGATTGCGCGGACGTTCGGTCCAGATCAAGGAGCCTGTCAGCTTCAGCTTCGGCGAAAATGCGTGGTCTGCCTTAATGGTCAGCTGGGTCTGGTGAAACCATGGACTGACGCTCTGGGGCCCCGCGGAGTTGTCGGTCAGCAGAGCCGGGATCATGGGTTGTTAGTATTTTCTATAAAGCTCGATAATCTTTCCCGAAACGGCGCTCATCCGTTGCTTCGGGATGATGTTGCCGTCGAAGGGATCCGCCACTCACTGGGATCCGACCCGTCGCAGTGTTTTGGGATCAAAGATCTGCCCGGCATAGACCGGCCTGCCGAGGGCATCTCTGCCGATTTCGTTGGAAGTGAGCAGGCGGCTGAAGTCTCCGTCGAGAAATGCGGGAATCGGTACGGTGCGATCCAGCGGCCCGATTTGAAGCTGCTCCTGCGCGTAGCGCTCAAACGTGCCGAAAAGGAAAGTGTGGTTTTTCCCATTATAGAGCCCCGGTATGACAAATGGACCTCCGGCGCTGCC
>CAZLHW010000344.1:0-3117 GCA_964559085.1 uncultured Acidobacteriota bacterium
ACCGGCTTCCGGCAGAGATGGCGCCCTCACAACATGCGTGATCGCCATCAAGGAAGTGAGATCCGGTAAGAACTCCTTTAGGGTCCGCTTTCAATAGATCTCCTTTCTCAGGCAACCTCTTTAATCACAGCGCCGAAAATCGCAAAATCCGGGCAGTACATTCCACATAAACCGCATCCTGTACATGCTTCCGGCCGTATTGCCCGCGGCGGATGGTATCCCTTGGTGTTGAACTCGTCGGAAAATTCGAGCACTCCCGCAGGGCAAAATGCAATGCAAAACCCGCAGCCTTTGCAGTGCTCGATTCGGAAAGTGACCTTGCCGCGCGGCTTCTTGCCTTTGGTAATTTCGGCCATTGGTACATTTCTCCCAAAAAAAGTAATGTACCTGCAGCATCGGGGGATCTCAATAGAATATTCAGCCGCGAGTTCAACTCCGGGCCGGCCTACAGGAGCAATTAGAGAGTTGGAAGGCTATATATAGTGTTTGCGCAGAGCATACTGAACCAACTCTGCGGTTTTCCGGACGTTGAGCTTGCTCATCATATTCGCGCGATGCCGCTCCACGGTTCGCACGCTGATGTACAGAAGATCTCCGATTTCTTTGTTGGATTTTCCTTCAGCAATCAGTTTCAAGATTTCTCTCTGTCGTACGGTCAGGGTGTCGGCGGAAAACGCCTTGTCTTCACCGCGCCGCATCCGGGCCCAGTTTTGCATCGACTGGTCGGCGAGGCCGGGAGAGATATAGATTTTGCCGCTTTGAATATGTTCGATGGCCAGAAAAAGCTCTTTTTCGGCGTCATCCTTCAGAAGGTATCCATCCGCGCCGGCCGAAATGGCTTGATACAGATATTCTTCCTCCTTATGCATCGTGAGCATGAGGACTTTTGCATTCGGCCGGATGCGCCGAATCTCCGGAATCGCTTCGATCCCCCGCAGGTTCGGCATCGACAAATCGAGAATGATCAGGTCCGGATTCACTTTGTTGAGCAGGCTGAGGAGTTCCAGACCATCGCCGACTTCGCCGGCTATTTCGAGGTTGTCTCGCTCCTCGAGGATCCGCCGCAGCCCATGCCGCATCAACACGTGATCGTCCGCCAGGATTATGCTATAGGGATTTCCCATTCCATCTCCACTTTAGCCTATCGAGGGACGTTCGATTTTATTGCTATTTCATGCTTTATCAGGGACGTAAAACCGCTGCCAGAAACTACCATCCCACCAAACATCGCCTTTGTCAACACTTGAAACACCATTCCGAACACCCGCCAGGAAGACAGGGTATTTGAATCCCGCTTCGAGATTCGGCTCGGCGCCACCTGTACCGTTACGGGAGCAATTGCAGGCGTTCCTTTCATCAATCCGCCGTCGATTGGAGCGGAGCCCGGACCAGGGTTTGAGCCTGGGTTTTTTCCAATTCCATTCGCCGTCCTCATCGGGTCGGCATTGGAATTCTGCATGCTCCCTTTCCTTAAAAAATAGCCAGGGGGCTATTGAGCTATTTTGGCGGCAAGGCGACTCAAACGGCGCTGGAAGCCGGAGTGCCATTGCCGATATTTCTGCAGGGAGATGCGGCCGGCACGCGCTGCGTCCTGAAGCCGGACCAAGGCTTCACGGGAAAGGGCCGCAGCTTTCCGGAGATCGGACGCCTCATGCTCGTAGTAGATGGCCAGTTGTTCATAGGCTTTCATGCCGTCGGCGGAATCTCCCAGCAGCTTTTCCCAAAGCGCGTTCGAGAGCTCGAAATTGCGACCCCGCTTGGCCATGAGCGCCAGCTCTCTTCGGGCGGCCCGCTCCTCATTCTCGGGCAGGCCCCCGGCAAGGGCTTCTTGATACATGCGCGCTGCGGAGGCGTTCTCTCCGCGTCGCTGCATCATGCGGGAGATGCCGAAAAGCTCCCGGGCGCCGCAGACACCGCTCTCCGGATTCTCAAGGATGCCGCTGATCCGCAAAGCCAGGAATGCCAGGCCGCAAAGATCCAGCTGGTTGTGATGAAAAACGTCCGCGATTTCTTGGGGCGGACCACCGCGAAGATAATTGAAATAGCGCTGAGGAATCGCCGCGGAAGGGATATCGCGATCGCGACGAAAACCGAGGACGTGGTGTTCCAGCTCTGTCAATGCAACGGACTTGAGGCTCCCGCGCCAGATCTGTCGCGCAGGATGCAGCAAATCCAGGTGTGCCCACAGTTCCGGCACGGGGCGGAGGCGCACCATTTGAAACCGGGTTTGCAGCAGCGGCCAGTCGAAGCTTTTCCCGTTGAATGTAACCAGGACGCGCCGCCGGTTCAGGCATTCCAGCACCTCAAGGAGAAGCGACGGCTCCTCTCCATGGTTTCTCATGAAGTATTGTTCCACCACAAAACCTTCATCTTCCCACCAGCCGAGTCCAACCAGGAACGCATAGGTTCCGGTGCCGCCCGCAAGGCCTGTCGTTTCCGTGTCGAGAAACAACCACTGCCGGCAATCGCGGACAGAATCCGCAGCCCCGGGCGATAGAAGCCGCAATACACGCGGGCTTATTTCCGAAGGGCGCGGTTCCGGGAACCGGCATCGGACGCACACATGATCGCCGAAGCGATTGCTGCCGACCCTGCCCCCGAGCAGCCGCAGCAGCTCCTCTGCATTGCGACCACCCTCGGCCGCCGGCCGCAACGCATTCATTACCGCTCGCGGGCGCAGAGCCGCCACATGCGCGAGCCTGTCATCTAAAACACCCATTTATTCCCGAATCTCAAGTCTTGAATCTCGAATCTGCAATCTTTCAAGAATCGCCATTGCCACTTCTTTCGCGCGCTCGCCGATCTCGCCGACCGGGCCCACACAGGAGGGACATCCGTTTTCGCAGCTGCATCCGGAAACAAGCTCCAAAGTTCGACGGACGAGCCGTTCATGCATATGGTACAGCGGCTCACTCAGTCCGATACCTCCGGGATACGCGTCATACAAATAGAGCGTAGGCTCAAAAAGCTCGCGTTCTCCGGATTCCGGAGAATGCATCACTTCGCCCGCATCCGGCCCCCCCTCTCCGATTGTCGATCCCATATCCATGCGGTCGCACATCAGGAGCAGAGTTGCAAACGATTCCAGCGCATACAGTAGTCCGGTCAAACCCTTCT
>CAZLHW010000344.1:3127-4763 GCA_964559085.1 uncultured Acidobacteriota bacterium
GCGCGCTGAATTCGTATAGGCCATCGATTCGATCAACTCGCGCCCGAGATTAATCCAATAGGCGGTGGTATGCAGCTCGTCTTCAGGCAGGACAAGGTCCCCGGAACCGACATTCTCGAGCGTGTAGAACTTGATCTTCTTAAATCCCACCACCTGGGAACGGACCTGCACGTCGCCATGCGTCTTGAGCGCCGGTCCCGGTACGGCTTCGGTCTCATCCGCCTTCAGTCTTTGGACTTGCGTATAGCGTATTGCCTGCGTGAAATAATCGACGTCCACCCGCTTCACGTAGGCTTTGCGCTGTTCGAAATCGAGGCGTTCGACATGATACTGTTGCGCGCCGTGCATATAGATGGCTTTGGGATGAACGGTGGAAAGCGCGCTGGTAAAGTCCACTTCACCGATAACCTCGGGTTGATCGGTTTCGTCGACAATAACGAAATTGTCCGACGAGACTGATCGGAGGCTTACGGCATCAGCCGGATAAGATTCCTGGGTCCAGTAATAAAAGTCCCCGCTGCGGTGCAGGTAGCCGGATTCCGCCAGCCGCTCGCACAACATCTGCAGATCCACCTCTCCGAATTTCTCGCCGGGCTCGAGCGGCAGTTCAAACGCCGCGCAATTGAGATGATTGATCAGAATCTCCAGATTATCCGGCTGGATATAAGCATGCTCGGGAGAACTGGTGAAAAAGTACTCCGGATGCTTGACGACAAACTGATCCAGCGGACGGGAGGACGCCACCAGCACGGCGCACGAGCTCCCCTTGCGCCGCCCGGAGCGTCCGGCGCGCTGCCATGTCGAAGCTATGGTGCCCGGATAACCGGCCATGACCGCCACATCCAGCGAACCGATATCGATACCGAGTTCGAGAGCGTTGGTTGCCACAACAGCCCGGATCTGACCGCTGCGCAGGCCTCGTTCGATTTCCCGCCTTTCCAGCGGGAGATACCCGCCTCGATATCCCCGTACAATTTCCGGAGCCCCGGGAGGCGGCGGATTGTCCTGTTTCAGATATGTCAGAAGCACTTCGGTATGCAGCCGGCTATTTGCAAAGACAATAGTCTGAAGGCCGCGATTGATGAATGCGCGCGCAATGCGCCACGTCTCATTGATGTAGCTGCGACGGATCCCCAGGAACCGGTTCACCACCGGAGGGTTATAAAGAATAAAATACTTCTCCGCCGCGGGGGCCCCATTCCCTTGCAGAACCTCGACATTGCCTCCAATCAAGCGGGATGCAAGCTCTCCCGGATTTGCAATGGTCGCGGAGGTAAAAATGAACTGGGGATTCCTGCCATAAAAGCGCGTGATGCGTTTGAGCCTGCGAAGAACGTTCGCCAGGTGACTGCCGAAAACACCCCGGTAGGTGTGCAGTTCATCGAGGACGATATATTGAAGGTTTTCGAAAAGCCGGGTCCACTTCGTGTGGTGCGGCAGTATGCGCGTATGGAGCATATCCGGGTTCGTCTGAACGTTATGGCCGTGCTGGCGGATGGATTGTCGCGCGTCGGAAGGCGTATCGCCGTCATAGGTGAACACCCCGCACGTATCGCCCCGGCGCCCTCCCAGATCCTGCAATTCCGCCAGCTGATCCTGCGCCAGCGCCTTGGGCGGAAACCGGGAGCGCGCGCGG
>CAZLHW010000345.1:0-212 GCA_964559085.1 uncultured Acidobacteriota bacterium
CACGCTCCTTACCGAAACGCCCGCGATAGGCGAAGCCAGCGATAACGCCTCCCAAAACAGGCGCCACCCAGAAGAGCCAGAGTTGCCGCAGCGCCCATCCTCCGACAAAGAGCGCCGGTCCCGTGCTTCGGGCCGGATTCACGGAGGTGTTGGTGACCGGAATGCTGATCAGATGGATAAGTGTGAGCGCGAGCCCGATGGCGATCGGCGCC
>CAZLHW010000345.1:222-4749 GCA_964559085.1 uncultured Acidobacteriota bacterium
CAGAGAAAGGCGGCTGCGCGCGAATATCCCCCCGGCGAATGCTCGGCAAGGCCGTTTGCTGCAATCCCGCCGCTCAGGTCAAAGCCTGCTTTCCCGGAAGCAATCATCAACAAAACAAAGCTTGCCAGAATTGCGCCGATCAACTGAGCGACGATGTAGCCAAAAAGCTCTTTCCCGTTAAAGCGATTGCCCGCCCATAATCCAATCGATACGGCAGGATTAAGATGACAGCCTGAAATAGGACCTATTGCAAATGCCATGGTTAGAACGGTCAGACCAAAGGCCAGTGCAACTCCCGCAAATCCAATGCCAAGATCGGGAAATGCGGCCGCAAGCACCGCGCTGCCGCAGCCTCCGAGAACCAGCCAAAATGTCCCGAGAATTTCTGCGCCTAACTTGCTTCCCATTTGAAGCCTCCTGTTGAGTTGAGGGTTGAAATCGAAACACCACAACTACTATCCACTATTTCATAACCTTGTTGCGGGACAACCGGGCGCGCCGGATTATTTGGCAAACGTAATGCCGAGACCGGTTGTATAAAGAAAGTCATTTTTCTTGCGAAACGGGGCCGGATCGCTGAGATACCGGTCGCTCACGGAAACATTCCATGTAAGCCACTTGAAGATTTTTGTGTTCACTCCGAGATCGAAGTTGACCCGATACATGCCTGTATTCGTGAGGTCGTTGAACATCCGGTAGCTTTGAACCAGGGAGGTTGCAGAACTCAACTTTAGAGAATATTCGTTGCCCCAGTAGAGTTCGGCAGATTCGCGAATCAATGAATCGCTGAATTTGGACCGGTTATACGCGGCGCCTCCCAATAGCTCTAAACGGCTGTGATCGTTTTTCCATGCGTGGAAGCCGAAGCCGCCGCCGATGACGAATCGCAGGTCCAGATCCTGAAACCGGTCATACTCATAATCATTGAAGGCGCTGACAAAGAGACGCGCATGGATATTGCGGGCATAGCTGATTCCGCCGCGGACCGCTTCCGCAGTATCCCGGCTGGAGCCGTCGATGCTTGCCGATGCCTTAATCAAGCTGAAATAGAGCGTCGTCTTATCCGAGTTGGTTGCTCTGTTTGCATTAATACCCGTTGTGAAGGTCATGGTCTGGGCATTCCCGGCCGTTCCGGCGAGGCCCACTGTCCCCGTCCCGGCCCAGAGTTCGCCCCATCCCGGGTTCAGCATCCGCTGGTAGGCCTTCTCTTCATCCTCATTACGAAGAACGGCAATATCTGCAGTCGTAATGCTCACTTTGGTCTGGGTTGTGACCACTTCTGCCTTTCCGTCGGAAGAGGTTATGGAGCCCAGGTGGCTCCTGCCGTCCTGAAGGACAACATGGATAGGTTTGTCGATGACGAAGGATTCGATCTGATCCCAGGGAACCACGACCGCGCCCACCTGATCGGTTTTGATGGTCAGACTGTTTCCATCCTTCTTGACGACGCTTCCGGTTAAGCGATCGCCGTTTTTCAGAACTACCTGATCGGCCCAGGCGGCCTGAATCAAGAAACAAATAAGAAAGTTGCTGAAGACAACACCGACGCACATGCGATATCGCATAGAATACCTCCGGTAGATCGAATCAGCGATTATTCCCGAGAAATGCAAAAAATCTTTTTAAAGTGTCTTATTTATATTCCTTTAAACCGGAACTGGCAAGGCTCCAATACTCGCGGAATCCAGCCCCGGGTCGCTAGGGAGGTGCCCGAGTCGCTTCGTACAAGGGCCCGCAGATATTAAAGGCCGTATGTGTGATGCGCACTGTAATTTCTGATACATGCGATCGCACCCAAATACTGTATATTCTAAGCGAGCATGCAGCAGAGTATCGAGAACAGGGGGAGGGGTTGGCGTTACTATCGGTCATCATTCTTTCGCCGGATGGTTATGCGACGGTGCAGCCGCTGATGCGATGTCTGAAGAAGCAGACCCTGCGAAAAGAGCTCGAACTGGTGTTTGTCGTTCCAGTCGGGACGGTCGAGTCTTTGGATGCGGTGGATGCCCGCGCTTTCGCCACGGTGAAAAAGATTGAAGTTGAAGATATGAAGCGGAGCGCGCATGCGCGCGCGGCCGGGATCCGCGCGGCCACAAGTCCTGTGGTTGTTTTAACCGAAGATCACAGCCGGCCGGAGCCGGAATGGGCGGAATCTCTGGTTCGCGCGCATCAGGGCGACTGGGCCGTTGTCGGCCCGGCTGTTCAGAATGGCAACCCGGGCAGCAGTCTCAGCTGGGCCAACTTTTTGATTGAATACAGCGAATGGCTTTATCCTACCCCCGGCGGTGTTCTTCATCACCTCCCCGGGCATAATAGTTCTTACAAGATTGCGGCGCTCCGACCCTATTGGAAGGATCTGGAAAACTGGCTGGAGGCGGAAAGCGTGCTGCATTGGGAACTTGAAAAAAGGGGCCAGAGGCTCTATCTGGAACCCTCGGCGCGCACGCTCCATTTGAACTTTTCCCGCTTTCGGTCTTCCTTAACGCTTCGCTTTCACGCCGGGCGACTTTTTGCAGGCATGCGTTGCTTAAAATGGGAAAAAGGCCGGCGCGTGCTGTATGCCGGGCTGTTCATTTTCATTCCTCTGGTTCGGTTTGCGCGCATCTGGAGGAACATGATGCAGTGGGGACGGCCGCTGTCCCGTGCTTTTGCGGCCACACCCTGGATGCTGCCGCTGCTTTTTGCGGATGCCGTTGGTGAAATGACAGGCTATCTTTTCGGTCCAAAGGATTCGGCGGACTATATCACGCGGATTGATTTTCATCGCGAGCAATTCATGAACCGGAAGGATCGCGCGCAATTGGCGGATTTCCTCCCATGATACACCCTGACTTTTCCGTCATTATTCCGACACTTAACCGTCCCGCAGACCTCGAAGAATGTCTGCGGGCCCTTTGCTCGCAGACCTATCCGCGCGAAAGCTATGAAATCATCGTTGTGGATGACGGGGGGAGCGTTCCTCTTGAGGAACGACTTGCGAAATTCGAGAGGGATGCCGATCTCCGCATGCTGCGGCAGCCGGGTCAGGGTCCGGCCGCCGCGCGGAATGCGGGCGCGGCTGTCAGTCGGGGCCGGTACCTTGCTTTCACCGATGATGATTGCGTCCCGGAAGCCGGCTGGCTGGCAGCCCTTGAAAAAGAGCTGCGGAAAGACAGGCGCCGGCTGGTAGGAGGACGGGTGGTGAATGCCCTCCCTGAAAATCCCTATTCCACAACAAGCCAGATTATCGTGGACTTTGTGCAGACCTACTACCGATCGGCCGCAGGCCATCCCAGGTTTTTCGCAACCAATAATATCGCCGTGCATGCGGATGCATTCCGGAAAGTCGATGGCTTTTCAGCCGCCTTTCGGACTTCGGAAGATCGGGATTTTTGCGACCGCTGGCTTGCCGCCGGATATGGAATGGTCCATGCCCCGGATGCGGTGGTCCGGCATGCCCATCGCCTCAATTTTGCCTCTTTCTGGAAGCAGCACATGGGGTACGGGCGTGGCGCATGGCGCTTTTATCGCGCGTATGGAACGCGTCATGGATGCAAATCCAGCATCGAACCCGGCTTTTATGCGAAACTTGTTTCCAGGCTCCCGGACCTGATTCTGCAGCAACCGCGAAACCGGGCGTTTCTTTGCTTTCTTATGATAGTTTGGCAGCTGGCAAATCTTGCCGGTTTTGTGTCGGCGGCATTGTCTTCCGACGATGGCATCCGCGAAGGGAGCGGTAAGCTGTGAAATCTCAGGAGCGCTGGCGAGGGATTTATCGCGCGCCTCTGCTGTTGCATCAGATCCTGGTGCGCGGGCAATACGATTTTATCTACGACCAGATGCCGATCCGTATCCGCAATATGGATTGGGAACAGCGCGCAAACCTGATCCGGTCCGGACTCAATTTTTTCCATCGGCGACTGAAGCCGTGGAGCTACCCGCTGCATATGCAGTTTGAGCTCGTCAATTATTGCCAGCTTCGGTGTCCCGTATGCGCGACAGGCACCAGAGAACTGGAGCGGAAGCCTCAAACCATGGATCCTGCCCTTTTTAAACAGGCGATGCAGGCGGCAGGGCCTCGATTGCTTACCCTGTCTCTCTGGGGGTGGGGTGAGCCGCTGCTGCATCCTTCACTGGGCGAAATACTGCGGGAAGCACGGCGCTACAATGCCGCAATTCTTGTTTCAACAAACGGCCAGAATCTGGATCGCAGGGAAGTAGTCGAAGCGCTGATCGAAAACCCGCCGACGTTCCTGATCGTCGCCATGGACGGGTTAACAGATGAAAGCAACGCGCGTTTCCGAGTGGGCGCGCGACTGGAGCCGGCGCTCCAAGGCATGGAAATGCTGGCAAAAGAGAGAGCGCGCCGAAAACAGCCGTTCCCGATATTACACATGCGGTTTATGGCTATGAAACACAATCGGCACGAGCTGGCCGAAACGGAAGCCTTTGCGCGATCACACGGATTCGACCTGCTCAGTATCCGAGTCCTCGGCATGATCGACTCGGAAGCCGGACTGCGGAATCAGTCTGAATTGGCAGTGGACC
>CAZLHW010000346.1:0-4744 GCA_964559085.1 uncultured Acidobacteriota bacterium
TCCAACAGAACGGCCAGGTAAGCCAAATCAAAATTCAGAGAAAGCCGGGGTATCGTGCCATAGTGTTTTCCGATACTCTTGCAGAGACTGCAGTAGTAACCTCTGAAAACCTCAAATTCACGAATCTTTAGCTCCGGCTTGTCGGGTTCAACATATCCAAACATTCCATACCTCAACCTTATTTGGAGGAAGATTCTTTATGCTTATCAAAATTCACACCAAGCACATGGATATTGATGGCCGTCACATTCATGCCTGTCATATCCTCAACCGAGGTTTTCACGCGTTCCTGCAGCTTCCAGGCCACATCCGGAATCCTGGCGCCAAAATCCACCATTATGTATAAATCAATGGTGACATCCTTATCGTTAATCTCAACCTTGACACCCTTAGAGCCCGTTTTCCTCCCCAGAACGGAGGTAATGTTTTCGGCGATACCAGAGCTCATGCTTGATACGCCCTCGATTTCGCTGGCTACCGTATGGGCAATAACGGTGATCACCTCAGCCGAAATTTTAACTTCACCGATGTCCTGCGAAGCATTGATATTGACTTCATCCTCAGGCATACAAGCACCTCCATATAGATTATGGGATCATATTCGACTTTAGAATGCCATAAATCATGTTGACGGTCTGTGACAGGCGAATAGCGAATCAATAATCATTATATCATTCCAATATTATTCAATGCAACTTTACTGATCCAGGAGAATATCTATTAACGAATTCTCCTTCAGGAATGGCTATGAAAAAGATTACACACCTGCTCAACCAGTCGAGCCTTTACCTTTTCCCGGGACTGGCATTGCTATTGGCGCTTTTCGCTAAGGAAACCTCGGAGGCCGCCAGAAATGCAATATATCTGTGCCTTGATGTGGTGATCCCATCCCTCTTCCCGTTTTTTGTGCTGTCCCGGCTTATGGTGCCCTACCTGAGCAATTTTTCATGCCCCGTTTTCTTAAGAAGGCTTTTCTACAGGCTTTTCGGCCTTCCCTACTATCTTCTGCCCGCCATCGTCCTGGGCTATTTAAGCGGAAACCCCACCGGGGCCAAGATGGCCAGAGATATGATGGAAGAAGGGGTGCTGGATCCCCAGCAGGCCTCCAGGCTCATCACCGTCACAAGCAACTGCAGCCCGCTTTTTATCATAGGCACCATTGGCGCAGGCCTCTTTAAAAGCATCAGCATTGGATTCATACTTCTTGCCATACATTGGTTTTCAGGGCTCATAGCCGCCATCCTGCTCAATCTGTTTAAACGTAAAAGCAACGGTGAATCAAAAGGCACCCTTGTTTTTGACGGATACCCCCTGAAGGAAACAAAGGGACACAGGCGCCTGCCTGCCCTCATCCCTCCGGCCATTGAGGATGCGGCCATTCTGTCCATCAAGGTTACGGGCTATATCGTGCTCTTTGCGGTGCTGTCCGAGCTTCTGGGCAGGCTCGGTGTGTTTTCTTTCCTGGGTGGCGTTTTTGCCATGCTTTTCCCCGGCAGCGGAAGCATATCGGGTTTTCAGGAGCTGATGACATCGATTATGAAAGGTATCCTGGAGATCACCTCGGGATCTAAGGCCATTTCTGTTGCCATGAACACAACGGTCATCGTTCAGCTTGCTGCTGTTTCCCTCATATGCGGATTTGCCGGATTTTCAATCCATACCCAAATCATGGGCTTGATGCGGGGCACCGGTGTGCGATACAGGCTGTTTCTGCTGGGAAGGATCCTCCACGGATCGTTGGCATGTCTTCTGACGGTTCTGGTGCTGTCCTTCATGCCCCTGAGCATTCAGACCTCGGGAATAGAGTATGCAGGGGTGGAAAGCAGCTGGATTCTAAGACTGCTCATGATTAGCGTGCTGATCGGCTCGCTGCTCATCAATCCCTTCGAGACTGAGAGAGCAATAAAAAAGCGCTCCGGAAGCTCCAGAAAACCTATGCAATCATAGCGGCTGTAGCCTGCAGCAATTTAGCGCTCCTGAATCGGTCCAAGGATTCAAGTCGCGCTCACATTGTTTTCACAGCGAAGCTTTAAATTGCAGGCAGGCACGCCGCTTAACGCTCTCCTAAACGCTCGCATGAAAAAGGCTCCCGGTAAGGAGCCTTGCTTTCATGCTATTTTAATTCCTGTCTGTTGACCTTGATAACGTCCAGGGTATCCTCAAGGATTTCTTCCACCTTGTTTAAGACGCTGTCGGCATATTCCCTGGTACCTAAACGAATCTCGCGGGCATTCTTCTTGGCATTGGAAATAATCACCTCGGCCTGTTCATAAGCCTTCTTGGTGATTTCGTTCTCGTCTACCAGAGCAGCAATCCTGCTTTCGGCATTTTTGATGATATTCTCGGCCTCCTGCTGCGCTTCGGCCATGAGCCTGGCCTTTTCCTCGGTAATCCGCTTGGCCTGCTTGATATCATCGGGAAGCTTCAATCGGATATCCTGAACGATCTCCAAAATGGCATCCCTATCCACCAGGCATTTACCTCCTGTAAGAGGAATATTGACACCGCTCTCCAAAATATCTTCAATCTGCTCCAAAAGCTCTAAAATCTCCATGTACCAGAACCCCTTCCTATCTCTTATATTTCTCGTAAATCAATGGGACTATGGCCTGAGGAACCAGATCATCAATTCTGCCTCCCACTCTTGCAAGCTCTCTCACCACACTGGAGCTTAAAAAGGAGTTTTGAATACTGGTCATCATAAATAGCGTATCAATCTCGGGTTCCATACTCCTGTTTAAAAATGCCATCTGCATTTCATACTCAAAGTCCGAAATGGCACGCAGGCCTTTTATGATAGCACAGGCCCCTACTCTTTTCACAAAGTCCACCAAAAGGCCTGAAAAGCACATAACCTCAACATTTTTCCGATCACCAAGAGATATCTGCAGAAGCTGCATGCGCTCCTCCATGGTAAAGATCGGGGACTTACTGTTATTTTTCAACACCGCTACAATGAGCTTGTCGCACATGACAGAGGCCCGGTCGATAATGTCCATATGCCCGTTGGTGACGGGGTCAAAGCTGCCGGGATATACAAACGTTCTCATGCCTGTTCTCCTCCTTCTACGCTTTCTTTGGGAGATATGACATAGAAAGAGAAACACGTATCGCCATAACTCCGAAAACGTACCTTCGAAAGCCTGCCGATGTTATCAGGCGGTTGCTCATCCTCAAAATGCTCCACTGCTACGAGCCCATTTTCAATTATTATACCACTTTTTTCGAGGGTTTGCAGTGTTTTATTTACAAAATTTCGGGAATACGGCGGGTCCATAAAAACCATGTCGAAGGACTCCTTCATTTGAGCCAGGGATGCGATGGCCTTATACACATCCATGACCATCAACCGTGCCCTATCCTCCATACGTGTCTTTTTGATATTTTCCATGATCACGGCCTTGCAGATCTTGCTTTCGTCTACAAAAACCGCTTTCTCAGCCCCCCTGGACAGTGCCTCAAGACCCAGGCTTCCCGAGCCGGCAAATAAATCCAGAACCCGTGCTCCGGGAATATAGGGCTGCAGCATACCGAAAACCGATTCCTTCACTCTTTCCAAAGTGGGTCTGGTTTTATCGGTATCAGGCGCTTTAATGCGTATTCCCCCTGCAGTTCCCGAAATAATGCGAAGCATAATCTATCTCCCTTAATTCATTGAAAGCTCTTCAAGCTTGTCCTGCATAATCCTGTCCACCTGCTCCTTAAGGAGCTTATAGGAAGGATCCTTCACCAGCAGTTCCTTCTCGGTCATTTCTTTAACAGCTTCATGGACCTCCTTCAGGATTTCCATGTCGCGATAAAGATTGGCAATCTTAAACTCCGGAAGGCCATGCTGGCGCACGCCGAACACATCTCCCGGGCCCCTTAACTCCAGGTCCTTCTCCGCAATTACAAAGCCGTCATTGGACTTGGACATGATCTCCATACGCTGTTTGGAGATGCGGCTCTTGCTCTGGTTGAAAAGAATGCAGTAGGATTGGTGTTCTCCGCGCCCTACACGCCCCCTGAGCTGATGAAGCTGCGCGAGGCCGAAGCGTTCGGCATTCTCAATGACCATCACCGACGCATTGGGCACATTCACACCTACCTCGATGACGGTGGTGGAAACCAGGACATCCAGGCTCCCGCTTGAAAACAACCGCATGGTTTCATCCTTCTGGGCACTTTTCATTTTACCGTGGATCAAGCCTACACGCAAATCCTTTAAGATATCATCCCTTATTCTCTCGGCCAGGCCCTCGGCTGATTCAGCCTCAATGGCCTCCGAATCCTCCACCAGCGGACATACGATATAGGCCTGGCGGCCTTCGGCCACCAGCTTTCGGATAAACTGATAGACTCTGTCCCGCTTGTCTTCTTCCACAGCGTAGGTTTTGATGGGCTTTCTTCCCGGGGGAAGACTATCGATGATGGAAACATCCAGGTCCCCGTACAGCACCAGCGACAGCGTGCGACGAATGGGTGTGGCCGTCATGACAAGCAAATCGGGATTTTCACCCTTTATGGAAAGTTTGGCCCTCTGCCGCACACCAAAGCGGTGCTGCTCGTCGGTGACTACCAGGCCGAGTCTGCTGAAGGCCGTGTTGTCCTCCAAAATGGCGTGGGTGCCGATGACCAGATCAAGGCTGCCCTGCTCAAGAGCAGCTTTAACGGCTTCCTTCTCCTTCTTCTTCATCCCGCCGGTGAGAAGTCCGGCCTTGATCCCCAGCTTCGCGAAAAGCGGTGCAGTACTTTGATAATGCTG
>CAZLHW010000347.1:0-4723 GCA_964559085.1 uncultured Acidobacteriota bacterium
CGGAGACTTTCTCCCAGTCAAGCCGCCCGTCAGGGCGGCTGTCCGGGGGCGCATCATTCGCCGGAGCGAAATCGATTGCCGGGCCCAGGACCTCAAACTACAATCTCCTGCTATGCACTCTATCGCAAATTACATCGATCACACGCTGCTGCGGGCGGATGCCACTCTAAAAGACATCGAAAAGCTCTGCGCCGAAGCACGCGAATACCGATTCTGCTGCGTCTGCGTCAACGGATCCTGGGTTCCCGACTCCCGCCGGCTGCTCGAGGGATCGGGCGTCACAGTCGCCGCCGCCGTGGGCTTCCCGCTGGGCGCCATGTCCACAAGAGCCAAGTGCATCGAGGCAGAAACCGCCGCTGCCGACGGCGCCCGGGAAATCGACGCCGTGCTCAACATCGGCCGGCTCAAGCAGGGAGACGATGCCTATGTTCTCCATGAGCTGCGCGAGATTGTCCGGGCTTCCTGCGGCAGCACCGTCAAGGTTATCCTCGAGACGTGCCTCCTCACCGATGATGAAAAAATCCGCGCCTGCCGCCTTGCCATGGACAGCGGCGCACACTTTGTAAAGACTTCCACCGGCTTCAGCTCCGGCGGCGCGACCACGGCCGATGTCGCCCTGATGCGCCAAACCGTCGGCCGCGAATTCGGCGTCAAAGCATCCGGCGGTATTCGCGATGCGAAAACCGCACTGGCTATGATCGACGCCGGTGCAACGCGGATCGGGACCTCCGCCGGAGCGGCCATACTCAGGGAGCGGCTGGATGCAATACACTCGAACACTCGCAAGCTTTAAGACCCAAGGATTGGCGGTATGCAGGGAACAACATTAGAGGTGGATGCGGAATGGATTTGGTTGTATCTTTCGCCCCGATAGGAGCAACCTGGCAAACATTGAGTTTCATCGGCAGGGGTATGCCATGCCGGCCGATCCCCCAGGATAAGGGCCCCGGATCGCCGGTCTGTTTTCCGCGCACCGTCAACGGCCGCGTGATGACGGGGTTCTGCAATTGCCGCGCAAACAGGAAGAAGAACGATTGCGGTCATTTTTCGCAATTGATCAAACTCATTCCGGAGATCAAGAAGAGGCACGGCAGCCGGCACGCCGGAGAAAAATTCAACCAAAGCATTTGGTTTCGCCTGGGAACGCTCCTGAGCGAAGCAAGTCCCACCCCTGTCTCCAGCGTTCAAGGCCGGCAAATGCCGCAAGAGTCGGGCTTCCATTATGCTTTTGCTCTCCAGAACAATTCCACCCTGGCACGACTGCTTGATGAAACAGGCGCTTTGGGTGTTTTTGCGGTGAACCTTGCGGCAAAAGAGCGGGCGTACGCCGCTCCCGAAAGCATGGGGATGTCTTCCGAGCGATCGGCGCGGATCGACAAGGTGATGCAGGGTATGGGCTTGGGGTTTCCTCGTTGATCAGTCCGGCGCTTTCAGGCAATCTGGGATCGCAGGGCATTTTCGGCCGGGGCGGCGCGGCCACAACGCAGGTGTTGATTGATCCCAAAGAGGATCTGGTCGGGCTTTACTTCACGCAGTTCATGCCGGGCGACAGGACCTGGCAGGCCCAGTTTCAAACGCTGGTGTATCAGGCAATCGTGGATTGATCCACTCAAAGATTCAAAGACTCGAAGGCTCAAAAAGCATGATTGAATTACCGGAATACGCAATTGTAAACAGAACTCTGGGATGCGGCCTGCATCCCTTTCGGCTGTTGCTGCCGCGGTTCGAAGAAAGCCCCGCCGTCCGCCGGATCGAGACGCCGGATATTCCGATCGGACCGCTGCTCGACGAGGCGCGGGTCAAAATCAAAAAGGGTGAAGGTTTTCTTTATGTAGATGTGAAGATTCCAGCCATCATCCTGATCGAGGACTATTACCATAAAGCCAATGCACTCGATTTGTACATCGATCTGGCGCATGAACTGACGCATGTGCGGCAGATGCTGGAGGGGAAGAACATCTGGGACCACAGTCTTGATTACGTCGACCGGCCGACCGAGATCGAGGGCTATGCCGTTGCGGTCGAGGAAGGCATACGTTTGGGAATGACGGAGGAACAGGTGATCCAGCACCTTTCAAATCCGTGGCTCAGCGACGAGGAAGTAATCCGCCTGCGCAGAAACATCGACATGTTTCTGCGTCAAGCGCCGTTGTAAGTGCGGAGGATATCCCAGAAGGCGCCTCGGTATCCTTTCCGGATCGCTTCGACGAGGCGCTGGTTGGAGTTGTAGTTGTAATTCTGCTTCGGCCTCGAGGGATCGAAAAAGAGAAAGCGCGCGTCCTCTCCGATCAGCGTGTGCAGCCAGTCAAAAGCGCAGGCCGCAATTTCGGGCTCGAGATAGAAAAGCGGATCGAAGGCGTTTTTGCCGCCGGTCAAGCCGCGCACGTCCATTCCGGAACTGAGCCGCCGGTTAAGGTCTGTACCCGGGTAGACGCGCACGCCCAAAGAGACTCCGACCCTGTCGGGATCGGATCGTTTGGCAAGCTCCACTGTTTGCTTTATGCTCTCCTTCGTTTCGCCCGGGGAGCCCAGCAGCAGGTCCAGCATGACGGCCATCCCCTCTTCCTTCGTCCAGCGCGTTATATTCTGAATATCGACGGGCCTGAAATCGCGCCCCAGATTCCGCAGCATCCTTTCATCGCCGTGATCGGCGCCGAAATCGATGCCGACGCAGCCCGCGGCCCGCATCGCTTTGGCAAGCTTCCGTGAAAACTGCGCCGGAGAGCAGTAGGCATACCAGCGGATCTTGCCGCCGAGTCCGCGGCGCTCGATCTCGTGGCAGACCTCGAGAGCATGTTTTTCGGGGAGATTGAATTCGCCGTCGCAGGTGTGGAACACATCGATGCCCTGCGCAAGCAGCTGTTCCAGTTCGTCGGCAACGGCGGCCGGGGGGCGCAGCCGAACGCGGCTCCCTTTGGCAACGGGATCCGCGCAATAAATGCATCTCCCGGAACAGCCGCGCTTGGTTTCAAATCCCGCCTGGCCGCCCATGAGGAAATAGCGCTTATTATCCACCCATTTCCGGCTCATTGCGGGGAGTTCGGCCGGTGAATTCCAGACCGGCGGATTGCGCTGCCAGGAACCGCCCCGGCGCCAGATCAGGTTGGCAAGATCCTGGTGCTTCTGCCGTTTTTCCAGCCGGCTTGCAAGCTGCGGCAGCGCAAACTCTCCTTCTCCCCAAATGCCGTAGTCCGCCTGTGACAAGGCAAGGATTGTTTCAGGCATAACGGAAAATCCGACGCCTCCCACAGCGATCGGGGCCTCCGTATGCTTCCGGACGGATTTCACGAGGTCGACAAAGTCTGCAAGAAAGGATTGCCGGCTCGTGAAAGCACAATCATCGGTATTCCGCAGTGTCATGCCCACCAGGCCAAAGCTCGAATTTTTAAAGAATTTTCGCAAAGCGGCTTCCGCGTCCTTTTCCCAGCAGAGATCGAGAAGACGAGCAGGATGCCCGTTCGCCTGCAGCGCCTCGGCAATATAATCGAGCGCAATCGGCGCCACCGGCGGCTGCAGTCTGTTTGTGTTAATCAGTGCTACCTGCATGGATGCGCTACCTCAATTTGTTCGAGGAATAGAGGATCTAAGGATTAAAGGATCAAAGAGAAGAGATGCTGCCGAATCTGCAATTCCTTTAATCCTCTGATCCTTTAATCCTGCTTCCGCTAGCCGCGGGCGAGAATCTCGCGCAGCTTTCCGGCATAGGCCCGGCTCTCCGCATCCGCAGTTACAATCTCGATCTGATCCGGAGATTTGACACCCAGTCCCAGTTCCACCGCGCGGGCGATCTGCCCCTGCTCGAATATCTTCCTGGACATAATGGCGTCGTTTGCGCCGTGATTTTTTAGGACGGCAAGGCCGACCGCGTCCATTGCAACCCGGTCTGTTCCGGCAAGGATCACTCCGGCATTCACCAGCTTCCCGGTCATCGGGCCGCCGTCCACAAAAATGTCGACGCCATCCATGACAATGAGGTGCGGTTTGAAAGGATAATTCAACTCGGCAATCATGTGCAGCATGTGGTCTTTCGACGCGTGCATTTCGGGAAAACGGACTTTCTTTTCGACAACGCCCACAGCCAGTTTGAGCGCCATGCTGTGGACGCCGCCGAACTGATGCGTCTTCAGACAGCAGGTCCACAGAAGGTATTCCGCTTCCACGACCGGCCTGGCCATTTTGAAGCCGTTTTTCCAGTGGGAACCCGGCGGATTGCAGTGGACCCATTCTTCAGGGGGGAGTTCGTCGAAATTCACCACATCAAAGCCGAGCTCCTGCCCCAGCGCCGGAATGCGCTTCTGCTCCATGACCGTTTTGGTATTCCCCGGACCGCAGCTGTCTCCAACGCTGAGGTGGGAAGCTCCGCGGGTTTTCATTTCCGCCACGAGCTGCCGGAGGACATCGTTATGGGTCGAGCCGGGCGCAGGATCCGCGGTGTTGAAATTGGGCTTGATCAATACCCTCTTTGAGCGGGGCGAAGGGAATGGGATCAGCTTCAGGGCTTCGGCAATACCTTTGGCCCGATCATTGGTTCGGACCAGGGCTATTTTCGAGGACGGCTCCGCTGCATTGACAGAAAAAGCCGCACGACCAAAAATTGTGACCGCGGCGCCGGCGGCCGATTGCTTCAGAAAATCCCGACGTTTCATAGGCATCTCTCCCTTCAACAATTCTAGCACGAGGAATTTCGGCGGCCGTCTCCATAATTCCCTTGCCTGCATCGCAT
>CAZLHW010000348.1:0-3534 GCA_964559085.1 uncultured Acidobacteriota bacterium
GTGCGGTGCGGCATCGTGGCGCACTTCTGTATGTACCAGAGTGCGATGGACTTGTTGGAAGGGGGGGTCGATGTGACAATCTTCGCCGACGCGGTTTCCTCCCGGACCGAGCTGAACCGCCAAATCGCCTTGGACCGCCTTTCGGCCGAAGGGGCCAATATCAGTAGTGTCGAGATGGTCCTGTTCGAGCTGCTCAAAACCTCGCGGCATCCGAGATTCCGCGACATCGCCAAGCTCGTCAAGTAGTGTCGCGGTTCTTGGGATCGGATACGCCGGCCGGGCCGGCGTCTCGACCCTTGTCGAAAATCCGCGGGGCGGGTATCTTTCTCGGAACTTATGCGGATTTCGGATTACATCGAGCAGGCGTGCGCGAACCTCTGGAAGAAGAAGCTACGCACGATTCTCACCACGGCCGGCGTGGTGATCGGGATCGGGGCGCTGGTCTGCATGTTCGCGTTCGGCCAGGGCATTCAGCGGAACATCACCGACCAGTTCAACAAGGTGGATATCCTGTACGACATCGTGGTCTCGTCGCCACGTCAGGGCGGCGGTCCTCGTTTTCGCGGCCGGGACGACCCCGACGGTCCTCGTCGAGGCGGTCGGCGGGGGCCTCGGGCCGGTGCAAACGACCCCAACGCTCCCCCATTGGACGCGCGGTTTCTGGAGGAGGCGAGAAAGATCCCTGGCGTCGAGACGGTGTTCCCCGAGCTTCGGTTCCCGGCGCAGCTTCGCCTGGGGGCCAGGGAGCAGTTCACACTGGTCCAGGTGCTCTCGCCGGACATTTGTCGTTCGGGAAAGATACGATTGCGGGCGGGACGCTGCTACGACGCGCACGACCCGACCGGCATGATGACCAGCGACTCGAGGGTGCGACGCCGGGGCCTGGCCGAGGCGGCCGACGCGCTCGGCAAGCAGATCGAGGTCGTCACGCTGAGCCTGGACTTCGGTCTGAGAAGCCTGATGCGGATGGTCTTTCCCAGCGAGGATCGCCAGGGTTTGCCAATCGCCCGCACGAGCTATCGCTTCACGATCGTGGGCGTGGCCGAGCGGATGCCCTTCGGCGGGATGAGCGACGCGTACGTGCAGCCGGCAATGGCCGCGGGGATGCGAAAGCTCGCTTTCACGAACATCTGGGACCTCTACCAGCCCCCCGGCCAGGGGGCGAACTACTCCTCGGTGACGGTCAAGGTCCGATCTCCTGCGGATGTGGCGTCGGTCAAGAAAGAGCTGGAATCGCGCGGCTACAACACCTTCACCCTGATGGACCAGCTCGACGAGATGCGGATCGGCTTTCTCATCATGGAGATGTTCCTGCTGGCGGGCGGCATGATCGGCATCACGGTCGCGTCGCTGGGGATCGTCAACACGATGGTGATGTCGATCCTGGAGCGATACCGCGAGATCGGGATCATGAAGGCGGTCGGCGCCACCGACGGCGATGTCCAGCGGATTTTCCTCTTCGAGTCCGGGGCCATCGGCCTGCTCGGGGGAACGTTCGGCCTGGCGCTGGCGGCAGCGGTGAGTTTCGTCATTAACGAGATCATCAACGCCATCATGGCCCGCGAACACGCACCCCGCATGGCCTACTTCGACTTCCCCTGGTGGCTCTGTGTGGGCGCGATCCTCTTCTCGATTCTGGTGAGTCTTCTCGAAGGCCTCTACCCGACCCGACGCGCCGCCCGTGTCGATCCGGTGGTCGCCCTGCGACACGACTGAGACTCGCCCAAGAACCCAAAGGGCAGGGACCTGCGCCTCGGTATTCCCTGGACTCATCGAGCTCAAAAGCGGACTTTTCCGGGCCAATCCGCTTTTTGCAGCCCGATCCTTCTTGACCGCTATCCGGCGGTTTTGCTAAGGTGGCCCCTGTTGACACGGATTGGATTACGCCTTGGGACGACTATGGGGTTCCATCAGAGAATTCACCGGATGCTGCCGGACAAGAACCGGCTGCGAAAGACTCTGCTCTATCGGCTGTTCGGCAAGAACATCCTGGCCGGCGACCTTTGGCGTTTCGACGCGAGGTCGGTGGCCGCAGGATGGTCGATGGGTTTGTTCATCGCGCTGACCCCGACGATTCCCTTTCAGATGATCCTGGCCACCCTAGGGGCTCTGTGCTTGCGGGTGACCCTGCCGATGGCGCTTCTGGCCTGCTGGGTCACCAATCCGCTGACCTCGGTTCCGTTCTATATGGCCGCCTGGCAACTCGGACGGTGGGTTCTGGAGGCGGTTCCCTTCGCGTATGAGTACGTCTCCGCGCATGGGGAGGGTACGCGATCGAAGGTCATCGTGGGTTCGTTCTGCCTCTGGACCGGTTGCCTGATCCTGGCGACCCTCGCCTCGGTTGTGAGCTACGTCCTGGTCCGTTCGCTGTGGCCCAAGCACGGTTTCCATCTCCGTCACATATCCGACGATCCGCCGATGCAGTAGAGGTTCTTCTTGCCCTTGAGGAAGATCTGGTTGCCTGCGATCGCAGGGGAGGCGTCGATCTCGTCGTCCAGGACGTTGGTCGCGAGGATCTCGAACTTGCCGGTGTTCGGGATCACCTGGGTGGTGCCCTTGCGGCCGACGAAGTAGATGCGATCCGACGCGCCGACAGGAGAGGCGTAGATGTCGTTCACCGCGGCCAAACGCTGCTCGGTGAAGTGGGTCGTGCCGGTTTGGGCATCGTAGCAGGAGACGACTGCCTTGTTGACCGAGCAGATGTAGAGTTTGTCGCCGTAGAGGAGCGGGGAGGGGACGTAGGGCGTCGCCTCATTGACCTGCCACTTGATGGCGTCGGTGCCGGTCAGGTCGCCCGTCCGGCCCAGTTCGATTGCCTGCAACGCGCTGCCGCGGAAGCCGCTGGTGCAGAAGACCAGGCCGAAGCCGGTCACGGGGGAAGGGATGACGTTCTGCGTCTGGCCGCTGCACTGCCAGATGACCTCGCCCGTCCGCACGTCGTAGGCGCGGACGAAGCTGTTCGCGTTGACGATCGCCTGGAGTTTTCCCCCTACCTCAACCCCCAGGGGGGTGGCCCAGGAGGTCATCTCATCGCGGTCTTTCTGCCACAAGGTTCGCCCGGTCGTCTTGTCCAGCGCGTGGATGGTGGACTGGCCTTCGTGGTCCATGACGACGATCAGGGCATCACCGATCAAAGCAGGGGAGCTGCCTTCACCAAAGGCCATCTTGACTTGCATCCGGCCGAGATCGCGGCTCCATTTGTGATTGCCGTCGAGATCATAGCAGTGGACCCCGCGAGAGCCGAAGGAGGCCCAGAGGAGCTTGCCGTCGGTGACCGGAGAATAGGAGGCGAAGCCGTGGTCCGCGTGGTGCCCTTCGTGAGGGACTTCCTCGCGGGCGGTCTTCTGCCAGAGGGTCTTGCCGGTCGCGCGGTCCAGGCAGACCACGTCGAACTTGTGGATGTTCTTGGGGGCCCTGCCTCCGCGGGAGGGGGCTGCGGCGTCCGGCGCCAAGGCAGGCTCGCCCTCGCGGTCGGGTTCGATCGCGGTCAGAAAGAAGATCTTATCGTTCCAGAGGATCGGGCTGGACGTGCCT
>CAZLHW010000348.1:3544-4718 GCA_964559085.1 uncultured Acidobacteriota bacterium
GTTCTGCGTTTCGCTCCAGGTCAGGGGCGGGTTGCCCTGGGGCGAAATCCCCGAGGCCAGGGGCCCTCGCCACGTAGGCCAGTTGTCTTGGGCTTGGCCCGCGCAGACAGCACAGGCGAAAATCGCCAATACGAAGCCAGAAATCGACAGAGTGCGGATGGTCTTGTTCATCGGATGTCCTCCCATTCACAGGTTCGTATAGCCCGTCGGAACGCCCCAACCCCCAGGAAGGTGCGACCTGCTGATCGTTTCTGACGACAGGATAACCGATTGCGACGGACCGTGCAACCTGGTTGGGAGAATTCGGGGTGTTTTGTGGGGCAGACGCCCTCGCCGGCCCGTCCTCTGTGAATAACGCCATGGGGATGATGTGCTAGGACTCACTGGCGGGGACGCCCAACCCACCAAGAGGCGGCCTGCAGCGCTCACGCCAGTGGGTATTGGCCTTGCGTCGGCCGCTGCGATCCCGTATCGTGAAAGGCATATGTCGCCGGGACCGACGGCTCATCGTCGGAACGGGACAGCATTTGAGAGGATGACCTATGGCCGACAGAATTCCGATTTCGAGACGTGACACACTCCAGGGACTTGGCGCACTGGGCACCGCGGCGATGCTTGGCTCGGTCGGCGCTTCATCCGCAGGGGCCTCACCAGAAACATCTCACGACAACGCCGCAAACGGGCGGATGAACCGGGCAATTGTCGAGAAGGTCTTTGCGACGCCGCTGATCGACACGCACGAACATCTGATGGAAGAGAAAGAGCGACTTGCGGGCACGACCCACCCGCGGGTCAAGGCCGACGATTGGAGTCTGCTTTTGAGCCACTACCTCGACTCCGACCTGCTTGTGGCCGGGATGCCCAGGGAGACCTACGACCGGTTCTTCTCGAAGCAGACCGATCCGCTCGATAAATGGAGGCTCCTGGAACCGTACTGGCTTGCGGTCAAGAACACCGGTTACGGCCAGGCGGTACGGATCGCCATGCAGAGGCTCTACGATGTGGACGATTTGTCGGCCTCGACGGTCGGGAAGGTACAGGACAGCTACGAGCAGACCCGACGCCCCGGCTTCTACCGACGGATTCTCTGTGATCTGGGCAAGATCGAGTCGTGCCAAGTGAACTGCCTGACCAAACCGTTCGGCGAATCGGACATTCCCTCACGGTTGATTCA
>CAZLHW010000349.1:0-4713 GCA_964559085.1 uncultured Acidobacteriota bacterium
ATTTGATCGTGTGGAAGGCCTCGAATACCTGGATAAAGTCATCAACATCGATCATGAGGCAGCTGAGAGTCTCCGCATAGCGTTTTGCTCGGGCGACTTCCATATCCAGTCGCTCAAACAGCCGTCGCTTATTGAACAGACCGGTGGCTTCATCTGTATGAGCCAGCTGCTGGAGTTTCTCATTCAGCTGCGTCAGGCGAATATCGTGATCGCGCAGGCGCGCGTTGGCTGTAGCCAGCTCCTGCCGCGTCAGAATGTTGCCCAGGGCGGAAGCCAGATGCCCGGCGACCATCAAGCCCAGGTGGTACTCTATCTCGTCAAACCGGTTTGGATGCACGGACAACAATTCCAGGCAACCAACCACGCGCCTCATTACCGTGATCGGAAGCACCATAATGGACCGGGCGAATGTATCCGTGATGAGGCCCGGAAACCTGCGAACCTTGCGGGACGGCTGCGTATCCGCTATCCAAAGGGGGGATTTGGATTTAATTACGCTGGCGGCGATCCCGCTATTGAGGTTAACGGTCAGTTCAGCCTGAGGAATTTTGGGGCCGGATAGATGCAGCCTTCTGTATTTCGAGCCGTCCGATAGACAAAGCCGGACGGAATCTCCCGGGTAAGACTCTAGGAAATAGGCGGCCAGCAGGCCCTGTAATGCATCCATATTCCTGGCGATATTCATGGATCGGGAAAGCTCATTCATTGCAAGGAGGCGGCGATAGAGCTCCACCGCTCTCTCCTGCGGGGGGACGACCTGTTGAAGCAGATCGAGAAGATCTCTTTTACGGGTAATTGCGGTTGCCGCGATTGCCATTGGAAATATGTCACCTATGCAAGAAATCCGTTTAATCCCGGCGGGGGTGAAAACGGATACTCCCCTTCCGTCTCTATTGCATAACTATCTCTTCAAATTGATCGAATCCTGATACAGCTCATCCGACGTCGTAATAATGCGCGAATTTGCCTGATAGGCTCGCTGCGCCTGGATAAGGTTGACGAATTCCGTGGCCATATCCACGTTGGACTGCTCCAAAGCGGCACCCACAAAAGTGCCTCGGCCGCCGGACCCGGCAGTGCCGATTGAAGGCTCACCGGAACTGCTGAAGGAGACAAACGTGCTTCCTTTGTACTTCAGAAGACCCGCCTCATTCGGGAAATTTGCGAGCGCCAGCTGCGCCAGAGAAATGGACCGGCCGTTTTCCGTGGTTCCTGTAATAACCCCCTTGGAATCGATGCTTATTGAGGCGATGGCGCTGGCACCGAAGCCATTCTGGGTAGTATTGGAAACCGCAGAGTCATCTGCGTAATAGGTAATCGTCGGGCTTCCGTTGGCATCCCATAAAGCAAAAGTCACTTCCATATCGGCGGCGCCGTTGGACAGACCGCTGATGTTCAGCACCGGATTCTCTGCAGGCTCCGTCAAAATGCCAGTTTCGCCGAACACCAGCGAGCCGGTTCCGATTTCCACCGGGTCATCATCGGCTTCGCCCCCTGTATCCCGCGCAGGGATGGTTGCGGACCAGTCATAGCCTTCTTCCGTCTTCGTATAGGTCACCGTAATGGTATGCAGAGTTCCCAGGGTATCCACAATCTGGACAGAACCGGAAAATTGGTCGCCGATTTCCGCCTGAGCGTCCAGGTTTGCCGTCATTCCGATTTCCGTTGTAGCGCTCGCGGGGATAAGCCGGCCCTGATTAATCCGGATGGGAGCAATTGCGCCGCTGGTTTCAATGACACCATTGACCCCCATATACCCCATCACCTTTAATCCATCCGCGCTTTTGAGATTGCCTTCCTTATCTATTGCCAGCGAACCGGCCCGGGGAAACCCCGGGCCCCCCGCGCTTTCGGCGTTCACCAATCCCGTTCCATTTACGGCGTCCTCGGGTGCCTTGCCCGGGCGGGGGGTCGGTTCCCTGCGTAAAATTGCGTGAGACTCCGTTGATCGAACTGCCCAGCCCGGTTGAAGTCGGGTTGCCGCCTGCATCAACACCGGAGACTCCCGCCAACAGTTCGGAAAAGGTGGCTTGCCCGGATTTAAAGGCCGTCGTATTCATGTTGGCCAGGTTATCGCCAATAACATTGATCGCATAACTGTTGTTGTTCAGTCCGGTCAATGCTGTGTAAAAAGAGGTCAATGGCATCTGGGTTCTCCTACTCCGGCTGAGCCGGAATCAAATGTTTTTATTGAATGCTGCAATGGGACAAAGCTTCTTTTATTCGCAAAAAGTCTGAAATAGATCTCTCCAGCCTATTCCGCCGCCCCCTTGTCAGATTTTTGGGGGGTTAAAGCATCCGCCAGAGATGTAACACCCTGGTTGATCGATATGAGTTGTTCCATCGAGCTGAAGGTAGCCAGCTGCGTAAGAAATTGCGAGTTATCCATGGGGTCCAAAGGATCCTGATTCTGCAGCTGCGTGACGAGCAATTTTAAAAATTCGCTCGTGCTGACATCCTTCATGGCTTTGTTTTCCGCCTTGGCACTGCTGCCGGACGCTGCCGCCGCAGCGTGTTCCGAATAGGTTGCATTCACACCATTAATAGTGCTCATTAACGAGGGCCTCCTCTTTTAAAGCCTCTCAACTTCCCGAATTTCGTTTGCACAAAGTGTGCCAATCTGCCCGGTACCTCTATAAATTCCGTTAAATTTAAAGTCGCTCAACATTTATCCATTTAGCCCTCAAGTATCATCTTGCCGGCGTGGTGTGCAATATTTGCCTATAGGCAATTTATGCAACCGTATAAAATTTGTTGTCGGGATTCAGAGAAAGCCATAACGCCCGATCCAGGGCTATTTCCTCCGAGACGCTTATCGCGTTTGGTCCCAAGGCACGACCAAAGGATTCTGCATTCCGGCCGTTTCTGCCGGATCCTGCATGTCCGAATTGCGTATTGCGCCCGGAAGAAAACTGGGCATCAAAGGAATCCTGCGCCACGATCTGAATCCGGTCGACGCGCAATCCCTGATCCGCCAGCGTCTGCTGCAGAACCTGAATATTGCTTTCCAGGTGGTTCCTAACCGCAGAGCTCTCCGTCGTAATGCGCGCCACGACTCCCGAAGGCGTGGCTTCGGCCTTGATTTCAATGCGCCCCAAAACATCAGGCTTCAGTTGGATGCGAATATCGCCTTTCCCATCCCGCACCAAAACCTGAATCTGATCTGCAAGTTGGTGGATGAATTGCCTGGATTCCCCCTGCACGGCGGGTTCCGCCGCCGCTGCCGCATTGCTTCCGTCCACAGCACGGGCGGAATGATGCCATGCGGCCGTATGTACTTCCTGCGCACGCTCTTTTCCCGAAGGCTGGGCTATGCCCGAAGGCGCCATGAATCGGCTTTCGGACCTGGCTTGCAGGAACGCATGCCCGACAGATTCGTCTTTCGGCGCGGTTGGAGAGTTATTCGAGTAGTCCGTCTTTCCAGTATCCGCAGAGACATCCTGTTCCGGCTTCCGAACGGCGCGAATCGCAGGCGAAGGACTCTCCGGTATTCCGTAACTCCGCGGCAACAAACTTTGTCCGGCGGTATCCGCCCCATCCCTTAATGGGGTTGGGGACGACCGAAGATCCAATTCCTGACAGAAATCGGCAACCGGCGCCGGATCGACAGTCAATCCCTTCTGTGAAGTATCTGCCTTGAGGAACACCATTTTTTCATTGACAGGCTTGGCGGCGGAAGCGGTCGGTGCCGGCCCCCCGGTTTCCGCAGGAACACCATCCGCGGCGGGAAGAGCCGTTTTAGCGCTATCAGGATTTCCATTTTTTGTTTCCCCCGCGGTCTCCTCGCTCCGCCGGACGGGGAACGCAGTCTGAAGATTGCTGAAAATATTATTATTGATTCCGATATCCACAGGGCTCTCTGCTGCATCCGATACAGCCCTCGTCAATCCTTCAAGGTCGGCGCTCTTGTCAATATTTTGACAATCTCCATTGAGTGACATCGCGGAAAATTCGTCCAGACCGCTGCTTAAATACATGGGCAGCGGGGATGAGTCCGAAACAGTGTTGCAAGTTCCAATCGGGGATGGCTCTTCGCCGTCCTGAGCCCATTCTTGCGGCCGCGACGGAGGAAGGAAATCTGCAGCTCTGAAGCCGAGCTGCAGCTCAGCGGCCGCAGCATTCGCCTCCAATGCCGGCGCCATATCCCACGGGGCCGAGGTGTCGGAAAAAGTCCAGTCCAGTTTTTGGACCGCCTCTGTATCCGCGAGCCCTTGCGGCGCCGCAGACTCTCCGGGTTCAGGATTTCTGGAATTCGTGCAGCAAAGATCCAGGCCTTGCCCTTCGGGCTCCCTCTCATTCCGGACATCCGCTTCCGGACTGTCCGCATTCATCATCTGACCCATCTGTGCAAAGAATGAGTCTGCGGGTCCGGCAGCAGCCGTATCACCGGCTTTCGCCTTTGTTTCACCTTCGGGTTTAAGAAAACTGCTGGCAAGTTCTATTTGCATAACGGCGGAACAGTTCTCCTCTCCGGCCAGGCAATGAGTCCAATTAATAACCGCGTATAAAGACTAAGCAGATCCATCGCGCCTCGATCCGGGCATCGCATATCGGGTCGCTACAAGATCATCCATTTCTTTTTGATCCTGTTTTTCCAAAGCCGTAAAAAATTCCTTTTCCTGTTTTGATTTCAGGGACTCAAGGGCCTTTCTTTTCTTAGAGGCTTCAATCACAACGGCCTGCTGCGCCTGAACCTCGGACTTCAGCTGCGTT
>CAZLHW010000350.1:0-3090 GCA_964559085.1 uncultured Acidobacteriota bacterium
AAAACGGCGATCCTCCAAGGTCGAGAGAGATGTTCGACCGGCACAAGCTGCCCGCCTTCCACGATCCGTTTGCTGGTGGAGGCGCATTGCCGCTCGAAGCGCAGCGGCTGGGATTGGAGGCCTACGCCAGCGACCTGAATCCGGTGGCGGTGCTGATCAACAAGGCGATGATCGAGATCCCGCCGAAGTTCGCGGGCAAGCCTCCCGTAAATCCCGAATCGCGAACAAATAAAAACCTGTTTGCGCGCGAATGGAAGGGAGCGCAGGGCTTGGCCGAAGATGTGCGCTACTACGGCAAATGGCTGCGAGACGAGGCGGAGAAACGCATCGGGCATCTGTATCCAAAAGTTGAGATCACGGCTGAGATGGCAAAGGAGCGCCCTGACCTCAAACCATACGTGGGGCGAAAGCTTAACGTGATCGCGTGGCTGTGGGCCCGCACGGTAAAAAGCCCGAATCCCGCATTCGCTCATGTGGATGTTCCACTGGCATCCACCTTCATGCTTTCCACAAAGCCGGGGAAAGAAGCCTATGTAGAGCCGGTGATTGAAAAGGATGGCTACCGCTTTACGGTCAAGATGGGGAAGCCGAAGAATGCAGAAGCGGCGAAGAACGGAACAAAGCTCGCGCGCGGCGCGAACTTCCAGTGCCTGATGTCGGGCACGCCGATCGCAAGCGAGCACATCAAGGCTGAGGGCAGGGCCGGGCGAATGGGTTCTCGGCTGATGGCAATAGTAGCGGAAGGGGATCGCGGACGCATCTACCTGACGCCGACGCTGGAGCATGAGGAGGCGGCACGCAAAGTGAAGCCGGAGTGGAAACCGGATGGCGCACTGCCCGATGACCCGAGGAACTTCTGGACGGTGCAATATGGCTTGACGACTTACGGCGACCTCTTCACCCCCCGCCAGCTCGTGGCGCTGACGACCTTCTCCGACCTTGTGGGCGAAGCCCGCGAGCGCATCCGCATGGATGCCCTGGTAGCGCGGGCCTCCCGCCCGCAATCCCACCCCCCCAAAGGCTGGCACTCCCGCGGCTATCTGCCTCATTGTGACATCCCGGGCCTGCTCCAGCACATCACCGTGCGCCTCAGCGACAGCGTTCCCGCCGAACTAATAGAAAGCTGGCGTTCCGAATTGCGGCTTTCCGCAAAAGTCGCTGCGTCCGATTCGCGGCAGGCCAGGCTTCGCGAGAAAATCGAGAAGTATGCCGATGAGGGTCACGGCAAATGCTGGCTCAAGGACCCGCGAATCGCGGAGCTGGTGGAGAACGCGTTGCTGCACTTCGATGGCGAGCGTTATCGCCTGATAGAGTGGTGTGTCATGCCGAACCACTTCCATGCGCTTATCGAGACCATTGAAGGGCATTCGCTATCGGATGTTGTTCACTCGTGGAAAACCTTCACCGCGCGCGAGGCGAATCTGCTGCTTGGACGTGAGGGAGCGTTTTGGATGCCGGACTACTTTGACCGCTTCATTCGGAACGAGCAGCATCTGGAAGCGGTGAAGGAGTATGTTCGAAATAATCCCGTCAAGGCAGGACTATGCTCCAATCCTGAGGATTGGAGGTGGAGCAGCGCGCATGCGCGAGAATTTGGATTAAACGTGCGGGCCGGAGGCCCGCGCTCCCAGGACACCGACGGCGGCACCGGCGCCACCGCATATGCTGATGCAGTGGGCGTGTATTTGACGTTAGCTGTGGACAAGATCGCCGACCGCAATTCGACGGTTTGCGCTTGGGCAAGTTTGCGCGAACACGCCCGCAATACGTTCGGAAGGCAGGCTATCCCGATGGTCTGGGACTTTGCGGAGAGCAATCCACTTTCAGATTCGAGTGGCAACTTCGAAGGAGGCATCGTTTCGATCGTTTCAGGACTTGGGGCTGTCAACGCAGCGACGAACGGTTACAGTAGTCAGGTTGACGCTCAATCGCAAGATATCGCGGCTGCCAAGGTTATATCCACCGATCCGCCTTACTACGACAACATCGGATATGCCGACCTTTCCGATTTTTTCTATGTCTGGATTCGTCGCTCTCTGCGAACGATATTTCCCGACTTATTAGCCACGCTCGCCGTGCCTAAAGCCAAGGAATTAGTGGCAACGCCCTACCGTCACGGCAGTAAGGATAAGGCAGAAGCATTTTTCTTAGATGGCATGACTCATGCCATGCATCGCCTCGCCGAGCAGGCGCACCCTGCTTTCCCGGTCACCATTTACTATGCCTTCAAACAGTCAGAATCCGAGAATATGGAAGGCACCGCCAGTACTGGCTGGGAGACATTTCTCGATGCGGTAATCCACGCCGGTTTCGCTATCAGCGGTACCTGGCCAATGCACACGGAGCTAGATCGTCGAATGATCGGAGCTGGTACTAACGCCCTTGCCTCGAGCATCGTCCTTGTCTGCCGCCAGCGTGCTGCTGCCTTACCCACCGCTACGCGCCGCGAATTGGTCAGCGCACTTAAGGCTGAGCTGCCACCGGCGCTACTGCACCTCCAGCGGGGCAACATTGCGCCGGTGGATCTGGCGCAGGCGGCCATCGGCCCGGGTATGGCTGTCTACACTCGCTACGCCAAAGTACTCGATGCCGAGGGCAAGCCGCTATCTGTTCGCGAAGCGCTGGCGCTCATCAACCAGACACTGGATGAAGTCCTTGCCGAGCAGGAAGGCGACTTTGACGCCGACACCCGCTGGGCGCTGGCGTGGTTCGAGCAGTCCGGATTCGGCGAAGGGGAATACGGGGTGGCCGAAACCCTCTCTAAGGCCAAGAACACAAGCGTCTCCGGCATGGTAAGCGCCGGAATCCTGGAATCGTCCAAAGGCAAAGTTCGTCTGCTGAAGCCGTCGGAACTACCGGCCAAATGGAATCCCGAAACCGATACGCGCCTGACGGCATGGGAAATGGTCCATCACCTGATACGCGTATTGGAAACCGGCGGCGAAAGCGCGGCGGCGGAGCTTGCCGCGAAACTGGGCGGCAAAGCCGAAACCGCCCGCGAACTCTGCTATCGCCTCTATACCATCTGCGAACGCAAGAAGCGCGCCCAGGAAGCATTGTCGTATAATGCCCTGGGCCAAAGCTGGCCCG
>CAZLHW010000350.1:3100-4708 GCA_964559085.1 uncultured Acidobacteriota bacterium
CGAAATAATACGACTGGCGCAGGAAGGCGCGAAGCCAAAATCCGAACAGTCCAGCCTGTTTGGCCGGGCTGAGGAGTAACCTATGCAGATCGAAGCGCTTGAAATCAAAAATTACAGGCTATTCCGCCATGCGTCTTTCAGCAACCTGCCGCGCATGACCGTTGTTGTGGGTGCCAACGGCTCCGGAAAATCTACGCTTTTTGACGTCTTCAGTTTTCTGAAGGAATCGCTAACGCAGAATGTAGCTCAAGCCATTGCGAGGCGAGGGGGATTTCGGGAACTGGTGAGCCGCGGAGAAGAAGGACCTATCGGCATCACCATTAAGTTCCGCGAGAGCGGCGGCCGGCTGGCCACTTATCAGCTTGAAGTCGCATGCGATGAGGGGAGACCGGTGGTTCACCGCGAGGTGTTGAAATTCCGCCGCGGCCAGAAAGGCCAGCCGTGGCACTTTGTCGATTTTTCGCGCGGACACGGAACCGCCATTACCAACGAATCCGCTTATGGTCAGGAGGGCGCAGTAGAAGAGCGCAGCGAGCATGTGCTGGACGATCCGAGCGTGCTGGCGATCAAAGGATTGGGACAATTCAAACAGTTCCGTGTTGTGTCGGAATTCCGGAGTTTGATTGAGAACTGGCACATCTCCGATTTTCACATCAGCGATGCGCGGCCAAGCGCCGAGGTCGGTTACGCCGAACATCTTTCGACGCGCGGAGACAATGTTGCTCAGGTCGCGCAGTTCCTGTATGAGAATCACCGGGAGAGATTCGATCACATGCTGAAGGTTATGGCACAGCGGGTTCCCGGCGTGAGCCGCGTGGAAGCAAAGCCCACAGAAGACGGGCGGCTTGTTCTGCGCTTCCAGGATGGCAGCTTCAAGGATCCATTCATCGCACGGTATGTTTCGGACGGTACAATCAAGATGTTCGCGTACCTGGTGCTGCTCTACGATCCCAAACCGCATCCGCTGCTGGCGATTGAGGAGCCCGAAAACCAACTCTATCCGGAGTTGCTGCACGAGCTGGTGGAAGAATTTCGCGATTACGCCGTGCGAGGCGGACAGGTTTTTGTATCGACCCATTCTCCCGAATTCCTGAATGGCGCGAAGCTCGATGAGATTTATTGGCTGGTCAAGCGGAAAGGTTTTACTGAAGTCCGGCGAGCGTCAGACAATGCACTGCTACGAAATCTGGTCGCCGAGGGCGATCTTCCCGGCGCGCTCTGGAAGCAGGGCTTATTCGAGGGGGCCGGACTGTAATGGCAAAGATCATTTTCCTGCTCGAAGAGCGGTCCATGAAGATTCTTCTGGACGGTTTGCTCCCGCGCCTGTTTCCCGGAATTAATTTCCTTTGCGTTCCGCATGAAGGGAAACAGGATCTGGAAAAGAGCATTCCCCGAAAGCTGAAGGCATGGCGCGAACCGGGAGTGCGCTTTGTGATCGTGCGGGATAATGACAATGCGGACTGCGAGGAACTTAAGGCGGCCCTATTGGAGCTATGCCGGAATGGGGGACGGGCTGATAGTTTGGTCCGACTGGCCTGTCAGGAACTCGAAGCATGGTATTTCGGAGAACCGGAATCTCTGGCAAACGCATACGCACGCCAGGACTTG
>CAZLHW010000351.1:0-4689 GCA_964559085.1 uncultured Acidobacteriota bacterium
CCCGCCACCCGCCTGTACTCAGCCCCCTCGCGAACGCATAGCCGCCATAAAAATCGGGCGACACGTTATTACCGATATCCAATGACTGGCGCACGTATTCACCCTGAAGGCTGAAGGGACCATACACTATTGCAGTCTCAATCCCGTAGGCAAGGGCATTGTTCACTTTTTTGATTCTGCCCGTATCGAGATAGGACGCGCCGGTTACACGGGATTCCGGCTTGGAATCAATCCTGATCACCTTTTCATCATTCGGAACCTGATAAGCGGCGGATGCGCCGAAATGAAAGACCCTGTTTGGGGAATGGACGGGGGCAAAGGTGAAGCGGCCGGAAGTCATCCATCCTTCATCCCCCTCATCATCCGCATCGGCGCCGTGTGCCTCGCCGAAAACTCCGGCGGCGAGCGTCCATAGGCGGCCCCGGTAGCCGGCACCGGCGCCCAGCCTGCGACCCGGCACCAGCGCGTTGGACAAACCGCGCTCGATGAAAGTCGTGTATTTTCTTGAACCCATTTCTTCAAGACTGAAAGGCGCCTTAAACTGCCCGAATTGGAAAACCCAGGATTGCAGGCCTGTATAGCTTATAAAGGCATCTTTGATTTCCGTTGCATCGCCGGCGAATTCCAGAGAAAACTCATAGTCCCAATCCGAAAAAACAGAGCCTTCCATTTCAATGCGGGCGGAGCGGATTTCGGTTCCATTGCCAAGGGAATTTTTATCTTCATGTGGAGCGCCAGATCGCTCGCAAAGACGCCTCCAAGTTTGAATGCAAATTTTCCATCATACGTGGATGCTTGGATCCCGCCGTCCGTGGTCAGCTTGACATCGACGTAGCCGCCTTCTTTTTCCAATGCCTCCTTTTGCAGGCGGTCGTATTGCTCCTGCGTGATGACGCCGTTATCCAGTAAAGTTTTGGCAAGATCGAGTCCCTCTTTCTGCGCACCATGGACAGAGGGCGCTATCAAAATGGCCAAGCCCAGAAGCAGCCCTGGAATTCTCATTCTGCAATGCCCTTTCCTTTTTCTGCCTATCGGTTCACTCAATCGGCCCCATCCGATTAAGCAATTAAGAATTAATGCTCCATGTGGAGACCGTCGCGGCGCGAGCGGGAACGAGATTACGCCCGATAGGCGGCCAAACCGTTTCCCCGGCCCAAACGCCCTTCATCTGCCTTTCACGCCGGCGGCTGCAGCAGGAAGCTCAAATCTTCGCCGGCGGCGATTTCGCGGGGTTCGCAGCCGTATTTAAACAGCCGCAGGCTGTGGATGCCCTGCATATGCATGTGAGTTCCCTCTACTAAAAACATGCAGCCCTCGCGCAATCCGGCCACATAGACGTTCGGATTTACCGCAATGAACTCGCGGATTCTTTCCTCGCGTGTTTCGCCGGCATGTCCGGCGGGATTGCCGTCCAGATAATGAGGATTGATCTGGAATGGCACCAGATTGAAAGCGTGAAAACCGCCGGGATCGACAATGGGCATATCATTGGTGGTCCTTATTGTGGGACATGCCACAGTAGCTCCGGCGCTCCAGCCGACATATTTTGCTCCGGCCAGGATTTTCCGTCGAACCGGCTCGATCAAATCGAAGTCGTGGATGTAGCGCAGCAGGTGCCAGGTGTTGCCGCCTCCGACCACGATGGAGTCGGCTTCCTCCACGGCTTTTGCGGCGTCGGGGCACCGGTGAATGGAGGCTATATCATGTCCGATCTCATTGAAACGCGCTTTTACGCGGGCCTCGTAATCATCCCAGGAGACCGTCACTCCGGCGAACGGCAGAAACAGCGCGCGCACCGGATCGGGACCCAAAAATTCCCGGATGTAGCGTTTGGGATATTCGAGGTAGGGCTCGCCGGCCATTGTTGAGTTGCTGAGCAATAATAATCGCATTCTTGCCCCGTTTTTTATATTCTTTCTCTTCCTGTTGGATACGCGACGCGTCGCCATCCATTATGCACAAATCCGACGGCCTTGGAACATGGCGGGTTTAAATTTTTAAAGGAATATGGAGATCCCGAATCTTCTCCCTCTGCTGGAGGCAATCATGAACAAGCTTCACATGCTGTTTGTTCTGCCGATCGTTATCGCCGCCATCGGCTGCGGCCGGTCCGGGAATGGGCCGGGGGCAACGGCGCCTCAGACTCCGGAGGTCGTTCCCGACATCAACGAGAGAATAGCCAGGCTGCCCGAAACCATCCTCGATTACGATCGCAATCTGCTCAATGCGGAAGAACAGAAGGTTGTCGCCGTCCTCATCGACGCAGCCCGGCACATGGACGCCGTATTCGAGCGCCAGGTATCCGAAGATAATCCGTCGCTGCGCCGGACGCTTGTCGCCCTCGCCGATAAAGCGCCGCAGTATCGTTCGGCTCTCCGCTATTTCCGGATGATGATGGGGCGATGGGACCGCCTTGCGGACAACGAGCCTTTCCTCTCGCCGTTTGGAAGCGCCGGAGCAAAGCCCGCCGGTGCGGGATTTTATCCGCCGGACATGACGCGCCGGGAATTCGAAAAATGGATTGCGGCGCACCCGGCAGAGGCCGAAGCTTTCCAGAGCCTGTATACGGTGGTCCGGCGCAGGGATCCCGACCTTGTGGCCGTTCCCTACTCCGAGGCATACAAGGAAGCGCTTGTTCCCGCGGCCGAAAAGCTGCGCGCGGCCGCGGCTCTGACAACGCACGCGTCGTTGAGAAAATTTCTTCTGCTGCGCGCAGAGGCGTTCCTGTCCAACAATTATTACGACAGCGATGTCGCCTCCGTGGAAAAGGCCTCTCCGATCCAGGACTTGATAGGCCCCGATGTGGTCTATGAAGTAGAACAGATCAATCGCAAGGCAAGCTTCGAAGCGTTCGTGACCGTGGTGGATCGCCGGGAAAGCGAGAGGCTCGAAATATATCTCCGCCACCTCAAGGACATGGAGAAGAACCTGCCGATTCCCGACCGGTATAAGAATTTCAGCCGCGGGACCGGCTCGGCGATTAAGGTGGTCCAGGAGATTTTCACGGCCGGCGACGCGCGACGGGGAGTGCAGACCGCCGCATTCAATCTGCCGAATGACGAGAGGATCCGCCAATCCAACGGATCCAAAAACGTGCTGCTCAAAAACGTAATGCAGGCCAAATTCCGGCAGTCCGGCGAGCCGATCGCACGCAGAGTGCTGGATCCCTCCCAGGAATCGCTGCTCTCCTTTGACGCCTACTTCACCCACACACTGTTCCACGAACTGTCGCATTCATTGGGACCGGGCATTATCAAGGGACCGGACGGCAAAATGCAGGAATCCCGTTTTTATCTTAAAGCCCTGTATTCCACGATCGAGGAGTGCAAGGCGGATGTGGTGGGTATCTGGTCGCTGCTTTATGCCATCGACAAAAAACTCATCACAACATTTGATGCCCCGCTGCTGTTCGCCACCGATGCCGGGCTGCTGTTCCGGAGCATGCGATTCGGCATTGGAGAAGCGCACGGAGGAGGCACCGCGCTTGAGTGGAACTGGTACCGAGAGAAGGGCGCCATCGTTCCGTCCGAAAATGGACGATATAAAATCGATGTTTCGAAATTCCGCGAAGCCGTGCGAACGCTGGCCGAAGAGCTGCTCCTGATCGAAGCTACCGGAGACTATGCCGGAACAGAACGCCTGCTGAAAAAATACGCAGTGACGACTCCCGAAATCGAATCCGTTATTCCGCGCCTCAAGGATATCCCCGTGGATATCACGCCCGTTTTCGCAGCCGCGGGTGAATCGAAATGGTAGACGGACCGGTGCGCCGTTAAGATTTCAGAGGCTTCGTCCAACCCGGAAAAATCGGGCGCTGCGAATTCCACGAAATGCCCTTTCGTTGTTCATGAAATTCACGGAATTTTTGGAATTCCGCTCCAGCTGCGACTCATTGCCGGGTTTCGGTTTCGGTCGCAAATTCCCCGCTAAAAGATCGCATGGTTTTTCAGCAAAATATGCTAAATTGTTACGTCTTTTGGATGATTTAAAGGATGGCCGTGCAACCGGGGGAATGAACGAGAGAAACAAACGCTTTGACAAAAAGGGAGCAGCATGCCGTAAGGAGATCCGTTTTTGCGTGGGGAAGAGGCATGCCCCCCGGCCCCTGTAAGCCCTGACCAGCGGCCGACATCGGATGCTGATTTCGCGATACTGGATAATCCCCCTTCAGAGATTGGGTTTTCTGTATTGCAGGACGCCGGATGGCGCAGTTGCATACCGGGCTTGACGACATAGGTTTGAAGAACTTGGAGAGGACCTCTAATGAGTTATTACCTTGCAAGTAAAACAAGTATTGTGGATTGGATAAAAGCCATGGCTTCCGAGAGCCGGGTCTACTTCCCGCAAAAACACGGGCAGGCAAGCTACCGGTTCACGCAGGTCAAAGCGGACTCCGAAATACAGTTTGAGGGCTACCGGCCGACGGTTGTGCCGCCGGTCAAGCTGCTCATTCCTGCACGGGACGAGCTTTTAAGCTTCAAGAAAAATGCCGACGGCAAGAGCGAGGTGCGCGCATCTCTGGACACATCCTTCCGGGTGCTGTGCGGCGTGAGACCCTGCGACCTTAAGGGTATTTTCCTGATGGATCTTTTCTTTAAGGATGGAACAGCCGATGCCTACTATCTCGCGCGCCGTGAAAACACCGCCATCATCGGGCATGCATGCACTGCGCCCTGCGACGAGCGCGCG
>CAZLHW010000352.1:0-4688 GCA_964559085.1 uncultured Acidobacteriota bacterium
CGCATCCATTGGTCCGGAGCAGTTTTTGATAACCGCCGAGATCCTCGATTCCCGGGAACTTCATGAAGGATAGAAAGCGCTGCGCCTCTGCGTCGCTCAGGCCTTCGGGACCTTCGATCCAGTCGGTGAATGCGATAGTTCCGCCCGTCTTGGTTATCCTGGCAGCCTCGGCAATCAACGCGGCTTTGTCTTCCACATAGCACCAGGCGTCTTCACCCCATACGAAATCCATGCTTCCGGTGTCCAGTCCGGTGTTCGTAGCCTGCGCCAGAATGAAAGTGATTTTGCCGTTGAATACAGAAGCGTTGCAGCGTTGCCGTCCGCGATCGATTACCTTTTGCGTCGCATCCACGCCGGTCATGGCTGCAACATCTCTGAATCGAACCAAAAACCGCATGCCCGCGCCGGTGCAGCAGCATAAATCCGTTCCCCGGCTGCCGGGTTGGATCCCGGCCTTTTCAGCTAAATCCAAGGAAGAGGTAAATCCCCCGATGTGAATCTGCTCGCCCATCACCAGTTCCCATAAATCGCCTTCAGCGCCGCTGTACACGGCCTGCACGTCCTTGAGTGTAATGCCGTCCATCGTTTTCATGGTCGTTTCCCTGTGAATAAGAAATGCAATCGAAGCACAAAAAAGGCGGGATTAAGGCCCCGCCGATGTTAGTGGTTATGAATGGGATGAGATGCGGTTCAGGAGAAGAGAAGGGAGAGAATTATAAATTCAGAAGTCGTTTCTTTTCCTGGGCCGGCATCCAGCGAACTCGCCACGAGCATCGGTGTGCCGCGACTCAGCCGCCTTCCCAGGATTTAAAGGCTACGGTTCTAAACTCAAATTCCTGCATCGTTGCCGCCAATTTTGATGAAACGCCCATAAAATACTGCGATGCGGGATGTATTGCAATCATTAATTCGCGGGTTCAGCTCGTGTGCGTTGTGCAGAAGAAAGCAATAAAAGCGCATCCGCAATAAAAAACTTGCATATTTGAGACCTTCGGTGCAGGATGCTGTCGTTGCTATGAATATAATACCTCGTCACACATTCTCCGGGTTCACCTGAGTCCCCCAAAGCTAGCGTCGGTTCGCCGTAGCTTCACAGTCCATAAGGCAGCAATTTTCTCAGGCATGGGAATTTCCGGATCCGAGTTCGGATTTTTCCTCGCATGCCATCCCGGAATTTGCTGGTGGCGCTTCCGCCATCGCCCGGCGCGTGCTCATCGCCGCAGAAGTCTTCCCCGGCACCCGAAGCGGTCTGGGTTATATGATTACGACGGCGCATGCGCAGGCAGCTTACGAATATGCTTTCGCTTCCATTGTCGTGATCGCCGCAATCGGGCTGGCGCTGGATGGAGCTTTACATGCAGCGACTGCGGCGGTTAGTCACTGGCAGCCGAATGAGCGATAAAGGACTGAAGGAACGACGCAAATTGCTTGTGGAGGAGGACGGTCTCTAATGTTGGCCCGAAATAGTTGCATGCCGCAGCGGCTCTCTGAGTCACCGGATCCTGCGGCCGCCATTATTTTTGATTCCATCGGCAAATGCTTTCGCACGGAAAGCCGTGGACAGGTTTGGGCGGTGCGAAATTTTAGCCTGATGTGCCTGGAAGGCGAACTCACCTGTCTGGTTGGGCCTTCCGGCTGCGGGAAAACTACGCTCTTGCGGCTGGCGATGGGTTTGGAAAAGCCTACAGAAGGAAACCTGCGCTGGAACGGCGGCCGGGCAGACCGTGCCCGAGAATATCCCGGCTTTATCAGCCAGGAAGGAGACCTTCTTCCATGGCGGAGCGTGGAGGACAACGTGGCGCTGGGCCTCGAGATCGGAAATGTTCCGCATTCGGAAAGGATAAAAATAGCCCGCGATGCATTGCGCCGGGTGGGACTTCCCGAGAGCATCGCCCGTTCTTTTCCTCATGAGCTCTCCGGCGGCATGCGGCAGCGTGTGGCGCTGGCCCGCATGGCCTGTCTGCGCCCGCATGTCCTCCTGATGGACGAACCTTTTGCCAACCTGGATGAAGCCACGCGCCACCGCTTGCAGGACGACCTGCTGTCCCTGTGGCGTTCGGAATGTCAAACGCTTCTGTTTGTGACCCATAATCTGGAGGAAGCGGTTTATCTTGCAGATCGGATTATTGCCATGGCTTCCGAGGGCGTTGCGCTCGACCGGCGCCTGGACTGGCCGCGGCCGCGGGATCGCTCCTCGCCTGCATTCATGAGATTCGTGGAGGAACTTCGGAGCGTCCTGCGCCTCTCGCAAGCCACGGAGACTTCCGCCTGAAGACTGGAAATAAAGCAACTTCGGCCGCAAGGCGGCCTCATTCGCGGAAGCAAGACATAAGAATTTTTATAAAAAAGAGTAAATTCAAATCGGTTTCTTATCGTTGGGAGGGATGGATTATGGCGGCAGTACCAAAGCGTGCAAAAGACCTGATGAGCCCGGGAAAAGTAATGGCGCTGGCAACAGCGTCAGCAAATGGAGAGCCCAATGTGGCGCCCATGCAGCAATGCTGGTGGTTCTCCGATGATGTAATGGTTATCGGCGATTTTTTTATGAAACAAACCAAAGCCAATATACAGGAAAACGGGCGCGCCTCTTTTACAGTTTGGCAGGAAAATCCCCGGGAAGGATATAAATACACCGGTTCCGCTCAATACCTTACAAGCGGGCCGGAATATGACCTTGCCAATCATGAAATGAAAAAGACAATGCCTGACAAAAATTTCAAGGGCGTTGTTGTCGCAAAGATTGAAAAGGTTTTTGATATCAAGTCGGGGCCGACGGCAGGGGAGTTGATTGTTGAATAAGATCAAGGCAGGGGTGATAGCCTCGTTTGGGATTCAGCGGACTTGCCGTCCAGCAGGGATGCCGAACCGGAGGAACTTTTTCGCATTTTTTTTGGAGACTCGAATTTTTACCAGGTAAGGGACTTATGGAAAAACAAGAAAATCAGGCGTTGCGGCATCTTCCCTCCGTCGATGCTGTTTTAAAGGCACCGGAGTTGCAGTCTGCAAGTCAGAACTTGAATCCGGAGATCGTCACTCAGGTTGTTCGCGACGTTAAGGACCGGCTGAGAGCGAAAATCGCAAAGGGCGGCTATGCGAATAAGGATAGAGCGGCCGTTTTTCAGGAAATGATCGCCGAATGCAGCAAATCCCTGGCGACGCTCAAGCGTCCGTTTTATCAGAAGGTGGTCAATGCCACCGGCATTATTTTGCATACCGCTCTGGGACGCGCGGTGCTGGCTCAGGAAGCCCTGGAGGAGATTCATGAGGAATTGGGCGGCTATTCGAGACTTCAGATCGGGTTGGATTCCGGGCAGCGCTCGCGAAGAGATGAAGGGGTGGAGATGCTGCTTCGCCTTTTGACCGGCGCCCAGGCCGCCACGGTGGTCAATAATAATGCCGCGGCGACGGCCATCGTGCTGAACACAATCGGCAAAGGCAAGGAGATCATTGTCTCTCGCGGCCAGCTTGTGGAGATCGGCGGGGAGTTCCGGCTTCCGGACGTCATGGCCTTCAGCGGCGCCAAAATGGTGGAAGTGGGCACCACGAACAAAACGCACGCCCGGGATTATGAGCGGGCGATTACGGAGAATACCGTCGCGCTTTTGCGCGTACATCCAAGCAATTACAAGATTCACGGGTTCACTTCCGAGGTCCCGCTGGAGGAAATGGTCGAAATCGCCCGCAAGCACAAGCTGATCCTGATCGATGATGTCGGCGCCGGATCGCTGGTGGATATGTCGAAATTCGGTTTTGAGCCGGAGCCTACGCTGCCGCAATCGGTGGCTGCGGGTTCGGACATCATCACAAGCAGTGCGGACAAGCTGATCGGAGCCTCACAGGGGGGCATCATTTTGGGCAGGGCGGATTTGATTGCGGCCATTCGCAAGAACCAGTTCGCCCGCATCGTGCGCGTCGGCAAATTGACGCTTGCCGCCCTGGAGGCCACCCTTCGGCTGTTTTTGGATTGGAAGCTTGCTGAAAAGCGAGTGCCCACTCTGGAAATGATTCTTCGCAAGCCGGCGGATCTTGAGGCGGCGGCCGAAGCGCTCGCATGCCGGCTAACGAACGCCCGGGTGCAGGCGGACATCCGCACGGCGGCCGGCTTTTCTCAGACGGGCAGCGGCTCGCTTCCCGATCAGAATCTTCCCACAACGCTTCTGCGGATTGTTCCGAAAACCATGTCGGCTCAGGACCTGGCGGAAAGACTGCGCCAGTATAGGGTTCCCATCATTGCCAGGATACAAAACGAACAGGTTTTGATTGATCCGAGAACTCTGCTGAAGGGCGAGGCCGAGATTGTCCTCCAAGCCCTGTGCGAAATAATGGCGTAACGCATCTGCTCAAGGCCTTAGCCGGCAACTGAAAACACGAAACGGGGAATGTTTTTGCTCATGAATAAGAAAAATATAACGCTTGGCACCGCCGGCCATATTGATCACGGCAAGACTGCCCTGGTTTTGAATCTTACAGGATGCGAAACGGATCGACTCAAAGAAGAAAAAGAACGCGGCATGTCCATAGAGCTGGGTTTTGCCCCCTGGAGGGTGGGAGACCTGGAGGTGGGCATCGTCGATGTGCCGGGGCATGAAAATTTCGTTAAGACCATGGTTGCCGGCGCAACCGGGATTGATGCCGTCATCTTCGTGGTTGCTGCGGACGACGGCATCATGCCTCAGACACGCGAACAC
>CAZLHW010000353.1:0-4666 GCA_964559085.1 uncultured Acidobacteriota bacterium
GGATCTCCTTGGGGACCTCTTTTGTGAGAACCTCGCAGCCGTTCTGCGTGACAAGGACGGTATCTTCAATTCGGACACCCAGGTTTCGTTCCGCGATGTAGACGCCCGGCTCCACGGCAAGGACAACTCCCGGTTCAAACGCCGTCGGGTCTCCCACATCGTGGACCGACATTCCCACATAGTGGCCGACGCCGTGCATTTGGTATTGCGCGTAGCCGTGGCGCTCCAGAACTCGCTGCACCGCCTCGTTGAGAGCCTCGAACGTGGCTCCGGGACGCACTTTTTCAAGCGCCGCGGTCTGCGCATCGAGGACGGCCCGATAGACTTTTGCCTGTTCTTCGGTGAACCGGCCCGACACCGGGAAGGTACGGGTGATATCGGCCTGGTAATATCTGTAATCAGGACCGAAGTCGAACACAACAAAATCTCCCGCCTCCATTCTGCGGCGATTTTGATCATAGTGCGGTATGCAGGAATTAGGGCCCGATCCGACCATCGGGTGGAAGGCGGGGCCGGAAGCGCCATGCCAGGAAAAATGGTATTCGGCCGTGGCGGCAACCTGATATTCAAACATGCCCGGTTTCGCCGTACGAATCGCTTCCTTCATTCCCAGTGCGCCGATACTCCCCGCTCTGCGCAGCAATTCAACCTCCTGCGCATCCTTCACACGCCGCAGACCATCCATCAACGGCGCCAGATTCCGAATCTGCACCGAAGGACCCAGCCGGGCTCTCAGGTTGTTTTCAAAGGCGGATTCCCGGCTCGACCGTCCGTCCCACGGATGCCTTTGACGCGCGGAATCATGCTCCAGAGCCCGATCGCGGCTGGTGGCCGCCGTCTCTTGCGGAGAAAACGGGACGTATAGAACTCGAAGAGCGCCGGCGCGTTTTTCCAGTTCCGATCCAAATTGATCCAAATCCAGCACCTCATCGATACCGGTGCGGCGACGTCCATCCATCCCCGGCAAAAGGCGCGACCCTTCCCATCGTTCCGATTCCCGATTCCTGTCCGGCAGAAAAAGGATGGAACGGTTTTGCGAGCCATCCAGTAAAAGGAGCGCATCGGGGACTTCCACTCCGGTCAGATAGTAGAAGTTGTTATCCTGCCTAAAAGCGGCATAGGCGCGCGTATCCGGGGCGCCCTGCAGCACGGCAACCGCACTCCCGATTTTCGCCATCAGGGCTTTGCGCCGCGCGGCAAAGCAGGCATTGTCTCCCCAAAATGCGCCGACCGCATGCAGAAAAGCCAATCCGATAAGGACCGCTCTGGACATCCGCTCGCTCCTGTCGCCAAGATATGGATAATAGCACCTGCTCTCGGCGCGTGCCTGGGAAAATATGTCCGGACATCGCGGGATTATTTGCGCACGAGGGTGGCCCGCGTAATTGCCTGATCGCCAAAGCGCCGGGTGATATCGTCCAGGGCGGCGGCAAGCCGGCGGTTTTTCTGCGCCGGTGCATTCTGGAGAAGGGACATCTGCCGCGCCCCGATTTCCTGCTCCAGGTTGCCGGCAGACACTCCAATCAACCGTACCGCAACCCCTTCCCGGAGCAGTGACATCATCAGCTTTCGTGCCGACGGGTAGATCGCTTCCGTGGTGTTGACAGGGTCCGGAAATTTCGCTCTGCGCGTAAAGGTGGAAAAATCGGCTTCCCTGAATTTCACGGCAATCGTTCTCGCCCCGACGTTTTGCGCCCGAAGCCGATGCGCCACCTTTTCGGTCAACTGCAATAATGCAGCCTCAAGGACTCCCACATCGACCGTATCCCGGTCAAACGTCATCTCATGGCCAATCGACTGGAACCCGTCCTCGGGCTGAACAGGGCGATCATCGATGCCATGAGCAAGTTGCCACAGATGGCTCCCGCTTTTGCCCAGTCGGGAGAGCAGGTCGGCATGCCTCATGCCCGCGATCTGACCGATTTTTGTCAAGCCGATCTTTTTAAGCCGCTCTTCGGTCTTCGGGCCAACGCCCCATAGTCGCCCTATAGGAAGCGGATCCAAAAATTCCCGCTCCTTTCCGGGCTCCACGATTACCAATCCGTCCGGCTTTTTAAGGTCGGAGGCCACTTTGGCAAGAAATTTGTTTTGCGCCACGCCCACGGACGCCGTCAGCCTCAGCTCCTTCCGAATCCTGCTCTTGATTTTCGCCGCAATCTCCGCGCCGGAACCAAAGAGCCGGAGGCTTGCCGTAACGTCCAGAAAAGCTTCATCAATACTGACCTGCTCCAGCCTATCCGTGAATCCGAGGAGTATCTGCATGATTGTGCCGGAAATCCGGACGTATTTCGCCATATCGGGCCGCAAATAAATGCCCTGTGGACAAAGCTTCCACGCCCGGGATATCGGCTGCGCCGAATGCACTCCGAATTTTCGAGCTTCGTAGGAACAGGTTGCAACAATGCCCCGGCCCTTCCCCCCCTGAGGGTCCGCCCCCACAATCACAGGCTTTCCCCTGTACTCCGGATGATCGCGTTGCTCCACGGATGCGTAAAAGGCATCCATGTCGACATGCAGAATGGTTCGGATCATGGCCTCAGTTTATCTCAAAAATATGCCGGGCTTCGAGATTCGATATTAAAAACTCGGGCCTGCCCGGATCGACGCCTTTAATCCCGAATCTCGAATCATTATGCGCGATCTGCTATGATCTGGATCTTGTCTGAAACCAGCTTTCAGGAAAGCGGCATTATTGTGACAGCAAAAGCCTCTCTCGACTTGAAGAAAATTGTATTGGTTGGAAATCCCAATGTCGGCAAGTCTGTTATTTTTAAACTGTTGACAGGCAGTTATGTGCTTGTCTCCAATTTCCCGGGAACAACTGTCGAGGTTTCCCGCGGCAGGATGCGCATCAGCGATTCCGTTTATGAATTGATAGACACGCCGGGGGTCAACAGCCTCATCCCGCAGTCCGAAGACGAGTGGGTCACTCTCGAAATTCTTCTCCGGGAAAAGCCGGACATCATCCTTCAAGTCGCCGACGCAAAGAATCTGCGCCGTACGCTTCTGATTACATCCCAGCTTGTGGAATTCGGCGTGCCTATGGTTCTTGTCCTGAACATGATAGATGAAGCGGAGGATCGCGGAATTGAGATTGATTCCCAGGCTTTGTCGCAATTGTTTTCCATACCCGTCGTGGAAGCAGTCGCAATTTACGGCAAAGGGAGGAAGCAGATCCTGAATGCGATTCAGAACGCCCGGGAGCCGCGCAATCCACTGTTGGAGCGGCATGCCTGCAAGAAGCAAATTCAGGAACTCAGAGAACTGCAGCCTCCCGCGCTGCTGTCGGCAGAATGGATGGCCGACAGCAACCAGAATTTCAGCCGGATCATCCGGTATTATCTTGGCTCAAAATCCTACACGGCGCTGAAGACCCTGCAGGAAAATTCAGCCGGCGCGGCCTATGGCAGCCCCGCGAAATCAATAGCCGAAATGAGGAATCGGTTGCTGGACGAAGCCGTTGCCGCATTCAAAAAAAAGAGAAAAAGCCGTTTCTCAGAGGAAATTGGGAAATCGAAAACATTTTGGTTAAGCCTGCTTTTTCTTGGACTGATTTTATTTGCATGGAACGAGATCGGCGCCCTTCTCGGCATCCCAACGCCTTTCGGCGTTATTCGTCGGGCGGCGGAAAACTGGCTGGACCCAAGGCTGGGTCCAAGCAATTTGCTGCGCAGCCTGCTGCTGGGAGAAAAATCGGAGGAAGGATACGCGTTCGGCCTGGTTAGCGAAGCAATACATCTTCTGCTCCTGATCGCACCCGTCATCCTGCCGCTGGGCGTCCTGATCTCGAGAAGCCGGGCGTTTGCCTATACCGTCGGCATTCTGACGCGGCGCGCTTTGACGGGGATCCCGATACTGATCGCCGTATTGCTGCTGCTTTATGAATTCGTCGGCTACACCGGCGCGCAAACGCTCGTCGGGCTCCTGGAGAAGGTGCTTTTCGGACAGCATCTGATTCCTTACCTGCAATCGCTGCTTCCGCCCGGATTTATCTCCGATTTTCTGGTGGGCCGGTACGGAATGCTCTCCATGGGACTGACGTACGCTCTCGGAATCGTTCTTCCCGTGGTGGGCACATTCTTCATCGCCTTCGGCATACTCGAGGACAGCGGCTACCTGCCGAGGCTTTCCATTCTTTCAGACCGATTGATGCGATGGATGGGATTAAACGGGAAGGCGGTGCTTCCCATGGTCCTGGGTTTCGGCTGCGGCACCATGGCCACGATGTCCACGAGAATCCTCAGCTCCAGAAGAGAGCGTTTCCTTGCCATTCTGCTTCTGGCTCTGGGCATCCCCTGTTCCGCGCAACTGGGAGTGATGCTGGGTATTGCCGCAGGCATCTCGGTAAAAGCGACATTAACCGTGATTTGCGTGGTGGCCTCGCAGCTTTTCCTGGTGGGGTTCCTGGCCTCCAGAATTATCAGCGGCAAGCCCAGCGAATTCATCTTTGAGATTCCGCCGATCCGCATGCCTCAGATGAAAAATGTCGGGTTCAAAACGTTGGTCCGACTCCAGTGGTATTTGAAGGAAGCTGTCCCGCTATTTCTGATCGGAACCTTTATCCTGTTCATTCGGGATAAGATTCACCTGCATGGAAAAGCCATGCTTGCCGGGATTCAGGCAGGCATGGAACCGGTTCTCACAGGCTTGCTGTATCTTCCCGCGG
>CAZLHW010000354.1:0-4663 GCA_964559085.1 uncultured Acidobacteriota bacterium
CATCGCTACAAGCTTGAAGGATTGAACGATTCGAAAAAAATACTCAATGAAAAGAAACGCGCGCGCCTTGCAGCGAAGATCAAAACGGATGCAGTCTGCTGGGCAGTAGGGTGCTCCGATGTGGCGGAAATAGACCGCATTAACATTTACCGCTCCGGCTTGCTGGCCATGAGTCGCGCGGTAGAGGGTCTTTCCAGATCGCCCGATTTCCTATTGGTTGACGCAAGAACTATTCCTCACTGCCCGTTCCCTCAAAAAGGCATCCTTCATGGAGATGCCCTTTCAGCAAGCATCGCCGCCGCCTCTATCCTTGCCAAAACCACCCGCGACGCATATATGGCGGAGATGGATAAGCAATACCCCGGCTACGGATTCGCCGCGCACAAGGGATATCCAACGCCGGAGCATCTGCGTATCTTGCGAGAACGCGGTCCGCTCCCCATCCACCGCAAGACATTTGGACCCGTTAAGGAAATTTTATCTTCCGATGCCGCCCAGGGCACCCTTTTCCGCTTGTGCCCTCGAACACGAGTGTGCTAGAAACGAAAAACCTTCAGTAAATTTTGGATCCAGCACTTCAAGAAGGAGATGCCGTCATGAATAAGGGAGAAAGAAAAAGCACGACCAGAAGAGGATTTGTCAAGAAAGTCGCCGCCGGCAGCGCGGCCGCCGCCGTGGCGGGGACTTTAGCAACCGGATGCGGTTCGTCCGCAAAAAGCACGGAATCCCTTGAGTCTCGAATCCAGTCTCTTGAGAAACGGCTCCAGCGTGTCGAGGATGTGCAGGCAATCAACAGGCTGCAATATGCCTACAACTATTATGTGGAGCACATGATGAAGGAGGAGATTATCGATTGTTTTTCCGACAGTCCCGACGTTCTCCTTGACTGGCTTGAGGGCAAATGGAAGGGCAAAGCCGGAGTACGAAAATATTTCGACGTAAACCAGATACCGCCGGTCGGATTCCAGCACCAACTCATCCCTTCCGCCGGCTTGATAACCGTCGACGAAGAAGGGAAAACCGCAAAGGGAAGATGGTACGCTTTCGGCGGTGTTATGATGCCGATCCCTTCAAAAGAAGGGACCAAACCGGAATTCAGCCGCTCGTTCATAAATGGTATTTATGAAATCGGTTATATTAAGGAGGAGGGTGTCTGGAAAATTTTAAGCATCAACTGGGTCATTCCTTACGGCGTTCGAATTAAGGACGGGTGGATTCTGCCGGAAGATATCGCCGGCCCCATGTTGAAGGGATCGTCCGGTGCGCCCGGTTCACGGGTTGTCCCCGATATTGCCATGGATAAAAACGATCTTCGTTATGTCACCGGCTACATCCTTCCCTATCATTTCAAACATCCGGTGACAGGCAAGCCCAGCACTGAGTCGAAGCGCAACGCCCGGCTGAAACCTATCAAAGTTTAAGCCGGCAGATGGGATGCCGGATCCTTTCCCATATGGGCTCCGGCATCCCGGATGAAAATTTACGGTTTTAGAACCGGTTTGAGCGTTTTTCCTTTTTCCGAGTCTTCTGCCGCCTCGTTGATCTGCCCCAATTCATAAAATTTTATCAGGCGATCGAACGGGAATTTGCCCTGTCTATACAGTTCGATAAGTTGAGGGATGAATATATCCGGATTGCAGTCCCCCTCGATAACGCCTCGGACAGTGCGCGCGTCCAGAAGCGTCTGCATATCCAGGCTGACCTCAACACCAACGGGAGCTACCCCAATCAGACCGCATGTTCCACCCAGCATCAGGCAGTCGACCGCCTGGCGCAGAACCTTGGGATTTCCGGTGCATTCGAGCGTGTATTCAATACCGCCGCCCGTCAATTTTTGTATCTCCTCGACGGCGTTCACCTTCCCTGAATTGATCGTATGCGTCGCGCCGAAATCCTTTGCCAGATTCAGCCTTTCTTCGACAATATCCAGGGCGATGATCTTGGTGCATCCCACCACGGCCGCCGCCATAATCGCGCTCAATCCGACGGAACCGATGCCGAAAATTGCAATTGCGGAACCGGGCTGGGGCTTCAGAGTATTCATGACGGCGCCGGCACCCGTCTGGATGCCGCATCCGAGCGGACTGAGGATTTCCAGCGGAACGTCCGTGGGAACCTTCACGACACAGCGTTCGTTGACCAGGGCATAGGACGCATGGGTGGACTGCCCGAAAAAGGATCCGTGCAGGGCTTTGCCGTCTCGTTTCATTGTGGTGGATCCATCCGCGCGCCGGCCGCCAAAATTTAATCTCTTGAATTCCGCGCACCAGGAAGGCTTCCCCATTTTGCACATGGTGCAATTCCCGCAAGAGGTGAAGCTTGTTGCCACATGATCCCCTGGTTTTACTTTGGTTATCTGGGATCCGACCTTTTCCACAATTCCCGCTCCCTCATGCCCCAATACGGCAGGAAGCGGCATCGGCAGAAATCCCATACGGGCTACTAAATCTGTATGGCAGAGCCCGGTGCTGACGATACGCACCAAAACCTCATCCGCCCTTGGTTCCTCAAGCTCGATTTCGTCGATGACAAAAGGACTCTTTGCCTCCGGGACCACGGCTGCTTTGATCTTCATATGAACCTCCACATTTTTGTTAAAATACTCGCCGCTTTATTGAGTTTGCGGGCGTTTATTGAGTACAAATCGCATGATGCCTTCGCGAACACCTACTTATAGGACATTCTGTTTTGGGACACAAGCACTGATTGACTCCGGTGAAATACCGCGCTACCTTAGGCATGCGGGCGCTGATGGCAAGGGCCCGGACTTGCATTAAGGAGAAGAAAGAAAAAATGAAGAATAAGACTATTGCATGGATGATTTTAAGTCTGCCCATCATTGCACTGATAAGCGTACCATCCCAAACGCTTGCCAAAGAAGACGTAGTGCTTCCCAATATTCCCCGCATTACGGCGGAGGAGCTGAAGCAGATGATTGACAAGGGGGAAGACATTGTCACCATCGACACACGGGACGGCGGCAGCTATGACGCAGGACATATCAAGGGCGCCATCAACATTTACTATAATCCGACAGCAGATCCAATGGAGCGCCAGATGATGCTGATTGCTTTGCCCATGGATAAGCTGATTGTTACCTACTGCGACTGCACGGATGATGGGAACAGCGCACATCTGGCGGATGAAATCTACAAGCTCGGCTATGATCGCGATAAGGTAAAGGTTTTGGCGGGAGGATCTCTGCGCTGGGTTGAGCTGAAATACCCGATGGTACCAACAGCTAACTAATGTTTCCTTTTTGAGTTTACGATTTACGATTGACGATTGGATATCAATCGTCAATCGTAAATCATCAACGACGGCTTTTACACGCCCCAGCCTACGCCCGCTTTAGCAACGGAAGCGCCGGAAACGGCAACTATCGCCGCCCCGCCGTCTACCAGCAGAACCGCGCCGGTAATAAATGAGGCGTCATCGCTGGCCAGGAAAGACACCGCGCCGGTAATGTCTGCCGGTTCCGCGGCATGCCGCAGCGGTACGCTTTCGGTAAGAACCTCGAATGCATCCTTCTTGATTGCTTCCGACAGGCTCTTCATCGCGTTGATCAGCATCTCGGTCTTGGTGGCACCGGGAGCGACCACATTGCTGCGGATTCCCTTTGGACCATATTCCAGCGCGCATTGCAGGGCCAGCTGAATCAAGCCGCCCTTGGATGCGCAGTAGGCAGGCATCGACGGCAGACAGCGAACGCCCGCCAGAGAAGCGATACTCACAATGGAACCGCGGCCCTGCTTGATCATTTCGGGAAGAGCCGCTCTCATGCAGAGAAAAGGACCATTCAGATTCACATCCAGAATCTTCTTCCAGAGCGCGATATCGATATCCACAATGCTCCCGCCCGGATCAATGCCCGCATTGTTTACAAGGATATCGATCTTCCCCCCGAATTTTACGGTTTCGCCCACCATTTTCTGGACGTCTTCAAAATTCGTTACATCTCCCGCACAGGTCGCGACGTTGCTCGATTTGAGTGAATTGGCGCATTCTTCAAGAAGGTCTTTGCGCACATCACTGATAACAATTTTTGCGCCATCCTCGATAAAGCGTTTCGCGATCGCAGCGCCTATTCCCCTGCCTCCTCCGGTAATAAGTGCCACTTTGCCATCAAGTCTCATAGTGTTCTCTCCTGGTTTATTGCCTTTTATAGAGCTCCCTGGTACTGCTCAGATGGTGCGGAACCTGCGCCAGTGCCAGACTTCGGCCAACGGCCTTTTTAGGGTACGTCGGCGATTTTTAGCACATTCCTCACCGCGACTCAAGCAGGGAAACACCTGTCCGCCCCGGCTCGAACCTCTCCCGACTGAAAAGGGCCTCTTCAAGCGGATGCCGAAAGTCAAATTGCCTCCACATAGGGGATTGTGCTACAAACGATGTGCACTCCCGGGAGATAAGGCGCCATGAAAGCACTCCGGACGGATTTATCCATTTTTGAAAAATTCCATTTTGAGAAGCCCCCTTTAGGCATCAAATTTCTTTTCTTTAAGCCGGAGGGAATGGACCCGCTGCCCTCAGCCAAAGCACTCTCTCTGTGCGAGATGTTGAGCGAAGCCCATGGAGCCTCGGCCCCCTTTTATTTTGACCGGACCTGCCGGTATAGCTCGGTCGGCAATATTCTGCTGGACATTCTGGATATTGAGTCGTG
>CAZLHW010000355.1:0-4643 GCA_964559085.1 uncultured Acidobacteriota bacterium
GTGACGCGCACGGGGTTCCCTTTTGCTTTGGGGAGCGCCCACCCCATCAAAGCGCTTCTTGCTGAGATTGAGGAAATATTCGTGAGCCTGGGATTCCGGATTTTTAACCTGCCGGAGATCGAAACCGACTACTACAATTTTGAAGCGCTGAATATGCCCCGCAATCATCCGGCGCGCGATGCGCAGGATACCTTCTATTTCGATGACACCCTGCTGCTGCGGACGCACTGCACCTCCGTGGATGTGCATGCGATGGAGGAGATGAAGCCGCCTCTCCGGGCCGTCAGCATCGGCAAAGTGTATCGCCGCGATCCCTTTGATGCCACCCATTCCCCCATGTTTCACCAAGTCGATGTGGTGGTGGTAGAAGAAGGGCTGCACATGGGGCATATGAAGGGCATGCTGGACGCGTTCCTGAAACGCCTGTTCAGCCCGGATACGCGCACGCGGTTCCGGCCCGGATTCTTCCCCTTTGTCGAACCGGGCGCCGAAGTGGATATCAGCTGCATTTTCTGTTCCGGGGCGGGATGTCCCAAGTGCAAGCAGAGCGGCTGGATTGAAATCCTGGGCGCCGGAATGGTCCATCCCAAAGTGCTGCGCATGTCGGGTATCGACGATGCGCGCTTCTCGGGCTTTGCATGGGGCATGGGAATCGACCGGGTGCCCATTCTTAAATACGGTGTGGACGACATCCGGCTTTTCTTTGAGAACGATCTCAGATTCTTGAAACAATTTTAGGCAGGAGTTCTTCCCATGAAAATCAGCATCGAGTGGCTGAAGGAATATGTCGAGGTGCGCGAAAGCCCGGAAAAGCTGAAAGAGGATCTCTCGATGGTCGGGCTGCTGGTGGAAACAATAACAGAAATCCATGGGAGCCCTGTCCTCGAAGTCGAGGTGACTTCAAATCGGCCCGATTGCCTGAGCTATCTTGGCATCGCACGGGAAATCGGCGCGATGTATCAGCGCCCTTTGAAGAATCCACCCACGCAGGAAAATCTGACCGCTTCCCCTGAAAGAATCCCCTTCAGCATCGAAATAAAAGACCAGGATCTGTGCCCCCGCTATGCGGGCCTGGTGATGGACGGAGTCCGGATCGAGCCTTCGCCTCAGTGGATGCAGAGGCGCCTTGAAGCCGCCGGCATGCGCCCGCTGAATAACGTAGTCGATATTTCGAATTATGTGCTTTTTGAGATGGGACATCCGCTGCACACCTTTGACTTCGATGTGCTGCGACAGGGGAAAATAGTAGTGGCAAGAGCCGGAGCCGGGCAGAAGATGCAGACGCTGGACGGCGCGGAGCGCGAGTTGGACGGCGAAATGCTGCTGATCAATGACGCGGAAGGTCCCGTGGCTATTGCCGGAGTCATGGGCGGCCTGAATTCCGAAATTTCTCTTTCCACCAAACGCGTCTTAATCGAGTCGGCGTATTTCCAGCCGGCGTCCGTGCGAAGGACCTCGAGAAAACTGGGCCTCTCGACAGAAGCCAGCTATCGGTTTGAACGCGGAGCCGACTGGGACAATACGATTCCCGCAATCGCGCGAACCTGCTACCTGATCGAGAAAATCGCCGGCGGACGCATCGCCGGCGGCCTGAAGGACGTTTATCCGAGAAAGCTTGAGCCCGCGCGCATATCCCTGCGCAAGGATCGCATAACCGCGTTGCTGGGCGTGGAAATGAAGGAAGACTTTATCGAATCGACACTCCGGAGTCTTGGTTTTACACTCAACAAGACAGGCGCGGACGCCTGGGAAGTCACCTGCCCAAGCTTCCGGGCGGATATGGAATTGGAAGCCGACCTGATCGAGGAACTGGCCTGTTTCTATGGCTATGAAAAGATTCCCTCGGTTCTGCCGCCGAGCAAGAGCGCCGGCACCCATTCTCCCGTTTATGCCCTGGAGAATGCCATTCGGAATCTTCTGATCGGTCAGGGATACTCGGAAGCTTTGAATCTCAGCTTTGCTTCAGAGGCCGATCACAATGACTTTCGCCCTCTGGAAGGAGACCGCCTTGCCGTTAAAAATCCTCTTACCGAGGATACGCAATACATGCGAACTCTGCTTGCGCCGGGTCTGGTGCGGTCCGCAAAGCGAAACTTCAACTTTGACCAGCGGCTGATCCGCCTTTTCGAAATTGGAAAGGTGTACGGTCCCGATTCCCGCGGTGTGCCCAGGGAACGGAATGCCGTCGGCATTCTTGGCACGGGCGGTTTCGCCGATCATAACTGGGCGAACCCTGCGCCGGATTACGGGTTTTTTCACATGAAGGGTTTGGTGGATGTGCTGATGCGCACACTCCGGATCCGTTCTTATGGAATCAAACCTACAAAGGAAGTGAGCTGGTTGAATCCGAGGGATGCTGCAATCCTGGAAGCAGGCGGCGAATGCATGGGTGTGCTCGGATCCCTGTCGCCGGCGATTGAAGACAAATACAAGCTGAAACAGCCGGTTTACCTGGCTGAGATCGATCTCGAGCGATTGGCCAAGTATGCCTTTGCGCCGATCGAATACCGATCTCTGCCGAAATATCCGCTGGTCGAGCGTGATCTTTCGATCGTTGTTAGCCGGGATATGGCCTATCAGGCGATTTATGATGGGATTTCCGGGCTAGGTGTGGCCGAATTGATAAAAATCGATCTTATTGACGTGTATGAGGGGGACAAAATCCCTCAGGGCAAGCTTAGCCTGACGCTTCGGTTTACATTCCAGGATCCCGAGAGGACCCTGACCGTTGACCGGGTGCAGGGTTTTATTGATACTATCTTGTCTTTATTAACCCAATCTTTTGGCGCGGGGCTCAGATCGCTATGAACGAAACAAAAACTCAATTGGAACTCACCGGTCTTGAACGTTTCGGCCATTTGGAAGACAAGATCTTCCGGATGGTGGAGGAGTTTAAGGCGATTCGAAAAGACAACGAAACCCTTCGAGCCGAAAATGCGCGTTTAAAGGAACAGCTTGGAGAGATTCAGAACAACGAATCAAAGGTTCAGGCAGATCTGGCCCGATACGAAAAGGAGCGTGAAGAGCTTCGGGATCGTGTGGAAAAGGCCCTGAATCTTCTCTCCACAATAGACGCGCAATAGGGGCCGGCAATCAGATGCCCCCATGCAGCGCAGGGACGTGCCCATGAACGAAAGGCCTGAACCTAGCCCTGTCCGAGTCAAAATCTACGACCGGGAATTCGCGCTGAGAACTACCGGCGATCCCGAGCGGTTGCAGGCCCTATGCAACAGCCTCGATAAGCGTATGCGGGAGATAGCCGCGTCCACCGGATCTGTGGATACGCTGAAGGTCGCCATCCTTGCCGCTCTCAGCCTTGGAGACGATCTGCAGCGCATGCGGGAGGAGCTGAAAAACCTCGATGAATCGATAGGCCGCCGCTCTCTCGCCTGTGTTTCCCTGCTCGATCGATTGCTTTCTTAACCAGAAACGCCGCAAATTCCACAAATTTCACAAACTGGATAATTATAAATTCGCGAAATTTGTGGAATTCGCGGCATTTTTTACAAAGCGAAGGGCAGGTTGATGCGCTGGATGGCGGTGGCGCGGCCGGTGGTTTCATCGATGTCGATGAGGACGCCGCAGATGCGCAGATTCCCAACAGCCGGTTCCAGGCGGACCGGAATCTGTTTCAGAAGACGCTCCAAAGCAAGATCCGGAACCGAGCCGATAACGGAATCGTGCGATCCCGCCATCCCCAAGTCCGTTATGTAGGCCGTCCCTCGGGGGAGAATTCTCTCGTCCGCCGTTTGTATGTGTGTATGGCTCCCGACTACGGCGCTGACAAGTCCATCGACATACCACCCGAAAGCCTGCTTTTCGGATGTCGCTTCCGCATGGAAATCCACAATGATTATGGGCGTTTCTTTCCGGATCTTTTCGATGGCTGCTTTCCCGGTTAGAAAGGGGCAGTCGATGGGCGCCATGAACACGCGCCCCTGAAGATTCAGCACGCCGACGCGCACTCCGCAATTGCTGTCTCCGATAAAAATGCTGAATCCCGGATTCCCCGGCGGATAATTGTGGGGCCGCAGCAGCCGCGGCTGTTCTGCAAGGTAGGGGAGAATGGCTTTTTTGTCCCAGATATGGTTCCCCGAGGTAAGCACATCGATTTCTGAATTCAGGAGTTCTTCGGCGATTTCAGGCGTAATGCCGAATCCGCCGGCGGCGTTCTCAACATTCGCAATGCAGAAATCTATGCGATATTCCTGAATCAGCCCGTGGAGCTTTTCCTGGACCAGCTTCCTGCCCGGCTTGCCGAAGATGTCGCCAATAAAGAAGAGTCGCATTCATGACCGCTTTTCTAGGAATAAACACAAAAAGGGCCCCCGCGTTGCCGTGTGGCGAATCTATTTGAACCTTGTCTCCAAGGGGGTGTTCTATACACTGCATCAGGCAATCAAGTTCCCGAAGGAAAAGCTCGCTCACAGCAGCGCAATGCGAACTCCCATCAAATAGAATGTTGGCTCAAATAATTGTGCCATCACCAACATTGCAGGGGCTGTTGACATCATACCCACTTGCGATGGTTGGGGTCAAGGACGGCTGAAATTACGAAGGGCGAATTACGCATGGCGAATTTCGCAATACTCGACCTGTATGCGACGCATCGCATTGGAGCAGGTCCTCCGGGGTGACCGCAA
>CAZLHW010000356.1:0-4618 GCA_964559085.1 uncultured Acidobacteriota bacterium
TGTTTTCAGTGCCCGCAAGAAGCCGACGCATGTTCTGATGGTGTTTCGCAATGATCAGCACACCCCCGATAACGGCTCCCCAGAGCAGGGGCGCCGGTTCCCGATAGACATAGGCGCAAACCGGAAACAATGCAGTGGCTCCGATGGATGCGGCTGAGATATATCGCGTCAGGAGAAGTATCAGTATAAATACGCCCAGAGTCGTCAACAATGCCGGGGGAGACAGTGCAAGGTAAGCGCCGCATCCGGCGGCTACCCCCTTGCCTCCCCGGAATTTCAGCCAGGGGGTGAAAATATGGCCGCAAATGGCAAAAACCGCGGCCGCCGCAAGCCAGAGCGAATCTCCGCCAAGCCATTCCGCCAAAACAACTGCAAGGTATCCTTTGGCTGCGTCCAAGATCAGCGTCCAAACGCCGGCCAGGCGGCTTCGGCGGAATACATTCGTGGCGCCGATGTTTCCGCTTCCAAACGATCGGATATCCTTTCCTTCGGAGAGTCTTATCAGAATATACCCAAAAGGGATGGATCCCAGCAGATAGGAAAGGAGGGGAATCAGATACTCGGTTTGCATGACGGGTCGAGACCTTCGATTCTTATGCGTCCAGTGCGATGGATTTCAGGACGGAATATTCTGCGCCTTGGGGTTTCAAAATACTCCTGTAAATGTTGAAATGGTTTGCCCGGAAGCTGCACTCCAAGTCGGATCCCATCTTAATACAGTCCAGGAGAGGCTGCAAATTCCTTTTGCCGTTCACACGGCCGAGGGTAAGATGCGGATGAAATGGCCGGTCCTCCGGACCGAAGCCAAATGCGCGGCAGGCGTCTTCCACCTTTTTTTGCAGGCGAAAGAGACTGTCCCTTCCTGTATCTATGCCGCACCAGATCACTCTCGGGTTATGGAGATTTGGGAAACATCCCAGCCCATGGATCCGAAGGTCAAACGCGTGTTCGGGTCCGGCGCCGGCTTCAAGGGATTCGCCCAATGCGGGAAGGAGAGCCGGATCGACTTCACCCAGGAATTTCAGCGTCAGGTGAATCGATGGAACGGCAACCCAGCGAACATCAGCTCTGCAATCGCGCAGATTCTTCTGTATTTGAGCCAGCATTTTCAGGCATGCATCCGGAAGCGGAATAGCTATAAAAGTTCGCATATAAACCCAAGAATAGAGGAGAGGGCAGCCGGTGGTCGCCGTTTTTGCGGGACTTCCGGCATCTCTCCCGCAATTGCCCGTTATTCCGGAGGGCGCATCAGAAACCGCCGGAGCCAGGAGAGCGCAAGATACGTGGACCGTTCTCGTATCGACTCTCTGTCTCCGGGCATGATACGGTGGCGGCTTTCGGTCTGCTTCCCGTCGGAGATGCCGATATAAACAAGGCCAACCGGCTTTTCGGGAGTGCCGCCCCCGGGGCCCGCAATCCCCGTGATGGAAAGTCCGATGGTGCTGTGCAGCGCGCTGCGAACGCCGCGCGCCAGCGCCTCCGCCACTTCGGCGCTGACGGCCCCGTGCTGTTGCAGCAGTTCCGGCGCGACGCCGCACAGCTCCATTTTGGCCTCATTGCTGTAGCACAAAATGCCCCCTTTGAAGTAATCGGAACTTCCGGCGACGCGGGTTATGTGCATGCCGAGCATGCCTGCGGTGCAGGATTCCGCGACGGCTATCGTTTTCCCGGATTCCAGCAGTTGCCGGCCGATGCCCTCTTCCATCGATTCCCCGCTCGTCGTAAAGATCGAGTCGCCGAGCTGCGCCTGTATTTTGGCCGCCAGCTCTTCGATATCGGGTGGGCTTGTTCCCTTTTCCGCCCATCGGTATAAACGTATGGCGATATGGCGAGTGCCCGCCAGGATGGTGGTTTGCACCTGCGGATATTGTTTGTAGATCGGCGCAATCCGGGAATCCAATTCGGACTCGGTTATTCCCGTGGCGTGAAATGATTTGTAGAAGAGCCTTTCGCCCCCGCTTAGACCGCTGATTCTGGGCTGCACACTTTGTTCAAAAATTGCCCGGAGTTCTCGCGGGGGGCCGGGGAGCAGCACAATATAACGGCCTTTCTCTTCAATCCACATCCCCGGTGCTGTTCCGTAAGGATTATCCAGTATTTCCGCCCCCTCGATGACTTCGGCCTGACGCTCGTTGATTTTTGCCATTCGAAAACCGCGCGCCATGAATCGCTGCCGCAGCACCTCCAGTATGCCGTCATCGATGGAAAGAGAGCGATGCAGTTCCGCGGCGACGGCGGAGCGGGTGAGATCGTCTTCGGTCGGGCCTAATCCCCCGCTGAAAATCGTCAGGTCCGAACGCTGCAGCGCTTCCCGAAGCACTCCCGCTATGGCTTTGCGGTCGTCGCCGACGATGGTTTTCAGGTGGACCTGAATCCCTGTTTCATTCAAACGGTGGGTTAAATACAGAGAGATTGTGTCGACATTATCCGGTGTCAACAGCTCCGAACCGACAGCAATGATCACTGCTTTCATAGCCTGACCCCGGAGGCATCAGCTCGACAAATGAACGAACTGCAGTACTAGATTCGCATAAATGCCGGCCAGCAGATCGTCTGCCATGATACCGACTCCGTTTTTCAGTGGTTCCAGTTTGCGGATCGGGTAGGGCTTCCAGATGTCCAGTAGCCTGAAAACCAGCGTGCCCAGGATAAGGTTCAGTGCAGTAACCGGCAGAAACAGGAAGGTAAGCAATTGTCCGGCGACCTCATCAATGACGACGAACGAAGGATCTTCCTTCCCCGTGCGGCGGCTGGAGTCGGCGGCCGTAAGCACTCCAAGGACCGTGATCAGGCAAACCGCGCTGAGATGCAGCGAGGGGAGAATGCGCCAGGAAACAAGAAAAACCAGGTAAAATCCCAGTGTCGTGGCGAGGGAGGCATAGGTTCCGGGTGCTCCGGGGATGAACCCGATGTAAAAGGCGCTTGCGATCAGGACGGAAATGCGCTGGCTCATTTTTTATTCAAATCCTCCCCGAAATCGGACCCGTCGACCTCGGCTTTCACGGGCTGGTCGTCGGGGATGCGGTATGTGCCGGAAATCCAGTTCCCCAGATCAATCAATTTGCAGCGTTCGCTACAGAAAGGCCGAAAAGGATTTCCCGTGGTTTCGACGCTTTTTCCACAACGCGGGCATTTGACAATCATGGCTTTCACACAAGGCGCGGCGGCCGGTTATCTTACAATTGTTCCCAGCAGATCATGCTCCACAACCCCGGTAATGCGGATTGTGCGAAACTCGCCGTTCCGGATATCCTCAACCTCGGAATCGTTAATCAGACAAACGCCGTCAATTTCCGGGGCCTGGGACTGAAGTCTGCCCTGAAGCAGCAATTCGCTTTCCTGCGAAGGCCCCTCGATCAGTACTTCGAATTCCTTGCCTATCAGATTCCTGTTTTTTCTTGCAGCTATGGCCGCCTGTTGCTCCATCAGCGCTCGGCGCCGGCGTTTTGCCGTGCGCGCCGGGACCTTGGGCTTCAGCCCGTAGGCTATCGTATCTTCTTCGTCGGAATAGGTGAAGACCCCAAGCCGGTCAAATTCCATATCTTTGCAGAATTGTTTCAGCTCGAGAAAGTCTTTTTCGGTTTCACCGGGGAAACCGACGATCATGGTTGTTCTCAATGTCACGCCGGGGATGCCGGACCGGATACGGTCAATCATTTGCGCCAGACTTTTCCGGTTTCCGCCGCGCCTCATGGATTTCAGAATCGGGGCGCTCACGTGCTGCAACGGCACATCAATATATTTGCAGATCTTTTGGCTCGACCGGATCACATCGATAAGGGCGGCGCTGATCTCATTCGGATAGGCATAAAGAAAACGGATCCAGTGCAATCCCTCAATCCGATTTAAAGCTTCCAGCAGTCTGGCCAGTCCATCCTGGATTCCAAGATCCAGGCCGTAGCTGGTCGTGTCCTGAGATACCAGCGTGATTTCCCGAACTCCTCGGGCGGCGAGATGGGTTGCCTCCTTGACAAGCGATGGGATGGTGCGGCTGCGGTTTGGTCCGCGAAGCTTCGGGATAACGCAGAAAGCGCAGGTGTGATTGCACCCTTCCGCTAGCTTGACATAAGCCCCATACCCCCGCCCGACAAGGGACCGCGGCGTTGTGTGGTCATACAAATAGAAATCGGCGTCACTCCGGCCGTAAGAGTCTGGAGGGGGAACTTTCCTGCCGTCCACGACGCGAACAATCTCTTTAATCTGATTGGTTCCGAGGATGGCGTCGACCTCCACCAGATCCGACCGGATCTCCGCCGGGTAGCGCTCGGCAAGGCAGCCGGCGACAATCAGTTTTTTGCAGGATCCGGCGCTTTTCATCTGTGCGGCCGAAAGGATGGCGTCGATCGATTCCTTCCTGGAATCCTCGATAAAGCTGCAGGTATTGACCACGAGGACATCGGCTTCCGAAGGGTCCGCCGTAAAAACATGTCCCTTGGCTTGCAGCAGCCCGATCATGACCTCGCTGTCCACAAGGTTTTTTGGGCAACCCAAGCTAATGAATCCAATCTTGGCCACGTTGCGCCCCCGAGAATTGGAAATAGTAGCATAAATCGGGAGACCGCGATGCAGGCTGTTCGGTCTGGGGGGGTAATCGGGAGTGCGCGTCACTTTTGGGTCG
>CAZLHW010000357.1:0-4611 GCA_964559085.1 uncultured Acidobacteriota bacterium
CATCTGCGCCGAGCAAATCGCAGCCAGCGGATTGATGATTCCCATGCCGGTGTACTTCGGCGCACTCCCGCCGATGGGCTCAAACATGCTCACGCCTTCGGGATTGAGATTCCCTCCGGCGGCGATACCCATTCCTCCCTGGATCATGGCCCCCAGATCGGTGATGATATCCCCGAACATGTTGCCGGTCACAATGACGTCGAACCACTCCGGATTCTTGACAAACCACATGCAGGTTGCGTCGACGTGATAGTATTCCCTCTCGATGTCCGGAAACTCCTTCCGACCCATTTCATGGAAAGCCCGCTCCCAGAGGTCATAAACAAATGTCAGGACATTGGTTTTTCCAACCAGGGCCAGGGTGTTTTTGGGGCCTTTGCCGCGGGCCTTTTTCCCGTACTTGCGCGCATAGTTGAAGGCATAGCGCAGGCAGCGGTCTACCTGAAAACGGGTGTAAACAGAAGACTGCACGGCCACTTCGTGCGGCGTACCCTTCATGGTTACGCCGCCGGCGCCGGTGTAGAGGTCTCCCGAATTTTCACGCACGACAACAAAGTCAATATGTTCCGGACCTTTATCTTTCAGCGGCGTTTCCACTCCCGGGAAGAGTTTGACCGGGCGGAGGTTGATATATTGGTCCAGGGCGAAGCGCGCTTTCAGAAGGATGCCCTTCTCCAGGATGCCCGGAGCAACATCCGGGTGACCGATAGCTCCCAGCAGTATCGCGTTGAATTTGCGAAGTTCCTCAACGGCGCTGTCCGGCAGCGTCTCTCCCGTTCGTTTGTACCGTTCCCCACCGAAATCAAATTCAACCAACTCTACTTTGAAACCGAATTTGGCGCCCGCCGCCCGCAAAACTTTTCCAGCTTCCGCCGTCACTTCAGGCCCGGTTCCATCACCCGGAATTGTAGCTATTTTGTACACTTATACCCTCCCATGGAAATCTGAATGCCAAATAGGCCTGTGATTCGTTTCTGCCGCTCCGTCCGGCATGGGTAGGATTCACAGAAAACCTGCGGATTGCATAGCCGGGGCAAGGAGTCGCGAGCGGAGTTTTATACGGCGAGCATGATCGGCGCAAGCAATATTCTAGAAAATTGATCTATTTCATCCATTTAACGGGGATGGGGACTCCATGCAATGGATGCGGTCCTGGATTGCTATCTCTCGCTTTGGGCACCCGCTCTGTGTTAAGTTGGTTGCCGAAGCTCCCTGTTCGGTTCCGGCTCAAAGGCAGTCAAATTTTTAGCAATGGGATCCCTGGCTCATGGCACATGTTCTGGTTATCGATGACGACGCGATCCTGAATGAATTCCTGTGCAGAATGATCACAGGCTTCGGCCATAAGGCAAGCAGCGCCGCAAGCAGACAGGAAGGGCTCGCGGCCGCCCGGGAATGCCTGCCGGATGTCGTTTACCTTGACGTGCACCTGCCGGACGGCAGCGGATTAAGCATTTTGCCGAGCCTCCGCGAAATAGCTTCCGAACCGGAAATCATCATTATCACAGGAGCCGGAGATCCCGGTTCAGCCGAATTGGCCATAAAAAATGGAGCCTGGGATTACATCGTAAAACCCAGTTCGCTTCAGGATATTTCACTGCCGCTGATACGGGCGCTCCAATACCGCGCGGCCAAACAAGTGCGCCGTCCGCTCGCTGCCTTAAAACGGGAGGGGATTGTCGGAGACAGTCCGGCAATGCGCGATTGCCTGGATGCTCTGGCACAAGCAGCGGCCAGCGATATCAGCGTCCTCATTACAGGAGAAACCGGAACCGGCAAAGAGCTTTTCGCCCGGGCCATTCATGAAAACAGCTCGCGCGCGGGCTCCAACTTTGTAATCGTGGATTGCACGGCGCTCCCGGAAACGCTGGTGGAGAGCATCCTTTTCGGCCACGAGCGCGGAGCGTTCACAGGCGCCGACAAAAGCAAAGAGGGATTAATCAAACTGGCGGACGGGGGAACCCTTTTCCTCGACGAAGCCGGAGAGTTGCCGCTGTCCCTGCAAAAATCCTTCCTCCGCGTTCTTCAGGAACATCGGGTCCGTCCTCTGGGAAGCGGCGAGGAGTACGCCAGCAATTTCAGACTAATCGCCGCCACAAATCGCGATCTTGACCGCATGGTCGACGAAGGAACCTTTCGAAAAGACCTTCTGTTCCGTCTCCGGGCTTTCCAGCTGGAACTCCCCCCCCTGCGCAAACGTCAGCAGGACATCAAACAACTCGCCATGCATCATGTCATGAAAATATGCGAACGATACGGAGGGATGGCCAAAGCCATTTCGCCGGAGTTTTTCTCGGCATTGATGGATTATGACTGGCCCGGCAATGTGCGCGAATTGGTGCTCACTCTGGAAAGCTCCATTGTCGCTTCAAACGGAGAACCCGTGCTCTTTCCACACCACCTGCCGGTTTCCCACAGAGTGCGCCTCGCCCGTTCATCCATCGAGAAATCCGCGCCTCACACCGCAAATCCGACTGCTGCCGCAAAGGCACCGTCGTCATTTCCAAGCCATAGGGATTTCCGCGCCAACCTTCTGGCATCGGCGGAAAAACAATACCTGCAGGAACTGCTTCAGGCGGCGGGAAACAGCATACCGAAGGCCTGCGAGATTTCCGGCCTGTCCAGGCCGCGCCTCTATGCCTTGATGAGCCGATACAGCATATCCCGAAAGCGATAAGCCTCCTGTACCCTGAGATGGGTATACAGTCCGCACATGATTTCTTGTCCTCCAAGACTCGGTCTTCAGCGGCAAGATTTTGTCTTATAAAGCAAGACAGTTCCATGTTTCGCGGCATCAGATCCGCAGCCGCCCTTCGTGGAGGCTTATATCGAACAGGCAAAATCCTCCCGCCCAAATGGCGGCATGGATCTTCCATTTCTACAGCAATTTACAGGAATTGAACGACTACATCTCCGATGCGTGTCCGCAAAGCAGGGAAAAAGTCTGCAAGAATATGTTGCGTTTCTTCAGCACTGGCACAGGGCTTGCAGACATCCCGAACGTCGGCAGCATGAAGTCGACACTCAAGGGTTTTCGGGCATTTTCACGAAACCCCATCTCGGTTTGTAGGTTGATGTAGCTTTTTGTAGTTCGGTTTTAAGGAGCCAGGCTTCCTGGCAGAGTCGGGAGTATTCCATGGAAGCTTGGCCCCGGTTTTGTCGGTTGTTTTCGTTTTTTGAAGTAGGCAGTACAGCCCCTGCCTGATTCGGCAAATGCAGTCTGCTGAGGAAAGTCGGGGGTTCGCTTTAGAAGTTGATTTGGATTTTGCAGTGTGTGTCAACAGCGCCGGGTGCCTCGGGGATCTGAAGGGCCCCGCAGGAGACCGGCGCTGGTTTTTAATGTAGTTGAAGTTTCATTGCTTGTTTTTTATAGCGCCGGATTTCTTCACGAGTCTCATCTGTAATGTGAAGAAATCCGGCGTTTTTTTATTGCCCGTTTTGTTGCTCTAAGGAAGGCATTAGAGCAATTCACCTGGAAATCGGCCTGCAGGGTTCACTGTTTCGGCGCCGGAGCATCAGCGTTGGTGCCAGTGGGTCCCCGGAAATCTTTCATCGAGAGGTGCGTCAGCGTGTGCACGTAGCGCAGCTTGCCGTTCTCCATCCGGAACAGGTGCGTGTCGGGTGCGCCGGATCCTCCGGGACCGCCTGCGCCGAATGTGCACCAGACCACCACAGCGCCGATCACCTCATCTACTACAAAGCGACGGTTGGCCACGTTCACGCCGGCCGGCATACCGGCCTCGCAGGTATCCGCGTCGGTCCCTTTCGCCGTGGTCATGCCCCCTTCGATTCGCACGCAGGGATAGCCCCATGGAACCAGGTCGATCTTCGCCTCAAGGAAGGCGTCCAGGTAGGCGTTGGCTCCGCGCACCAGTTCGGCGTAGGTGTTGCGCCGGTCGGCGGGAATGGGTCCCCAATTCTCTTTCGACGAATACTCCAAATAGTTGTCGGCGTTGAACAACCACTGTCCCGTTGTCGTTGTAATCAGCTCGATCTCGGCGATCTTGTCGTGATTGACGCGCATCCGCACGCCGATCACATAGGGATTGGCCTTGTCGGTTACAATGACTTCGGTGAATGTCTGACACGAGGCATCGTCATATAAGCTCATGCTCTTGTCGATGACGAGCGGCTTTGTGATGAAGCCGGTCTTAATGTCGGCCGGCTTCATGTTTTCCTGATAGCCGAGGCCGTTGGCAAGCGGCAGAATGGAGATGTCGCCCTTAGCTTGCGCGGCCAGGTAGAGCCGGACGGCATGCTGCAGGCCGCCGCGCTGGCAGGACACCATCGGCACTTGCGTGGCCTGCACGCCCGGAGGAGGATCGCCCGGTTTCGGCTTGGCTTTCGGCATTTGTGCATATCCCAGTACGGGAATCAGCGCCGCGACGCAGAGCGCAACGCATATCGTAGCTGAATTTCTATGTCTCACTGGTTTTCCTTTCCTGATGATGATTATATGGCATGGCCAGGACAGAGAGGCCGCGTTTCTGTTCCCGCCTCTTCGCGTCATGGCCTCCGATCGGCGGCCCCGGGTTGCGCGCCTAAGTGCCTGCCGCCGCCCAAAGCCCGCTGAATCGGGATTTTACTGCAAAATCGTAAGTAAATCGCAAA
>CAZLHW010000358.1:0-4609 GCA_964559085.1 uncultured Acidobacteriota bacterium
CCAGATCCGGGCCGCCTTTGTTGCGATCAGCGTCTGGAAATTAATGTGGCATAGCAATATCGTTTCAGCCAGCTGGCATTCGATGAGATTGCCGCGGACTTGCAGCAGAGGCTCATTAGGGAATACAACGGTGCCTTCCGGAATTGCCCGAATAGAGCCCTTGAAACGATAGGCGGCCAGGTAGCGCAGAAACGGGTCGGAAAAAAGCCGGTCGCCTTTGGATGTTTTCATGCCGCGGAGAAATGCAAGATCGTCCTCGCTGAAGCGCGCGGCCATGACAGCCTGAACGGCGTCTTCCAATCCTGCCGCTATGGCATAGCCGCCATTGAATGGATTATGCCGGTAATACAGATCAAAGGTGGCCGTATCCGACTCTTTCCCCTGTTCAAGATACGCGGCGGCCATTGTCAGTTCATAAAGGTCTGTCAGCAACGCGCGTGTGTACATCAAGCGTCTCCTGTTAGTCGACGGTCTGGAATAATGCTGTGGCCGCCGATTGCCGACTACATGTTCAGCTTCATTGCAATAGGCATGCGCCGACCGGGGCCGAAAGCACGGGTCGTGACTTTCAGGCCGATGGCGGCCTGACGGCGCTTATATTCGTTCGCCTGAATCATCCGGACCACTTTTTCAACCGTTGCACGATCGTATCCCTGTGCCACTATTTCTTCAATGCTCTGCTGTTCTTCAACGCGCAACTTGAGAATTCCATCCAATATCTCATATTCAGGGAGCGTATCCTGGTCTGTCTGATTCGGCCGCAGTTCAGCCGAAGGCGGTCTTTGGATGGTGTTGAGCGGGATGATTTCGCAACGCCTGTTTATATGCGCGGCAAGTCTGTAAATCATGGTTTTGGGCACATCCGAAACGACGGCCAGGCCGCCGACCATGTCTCCATAAAGCGTGCAATAGCCGGCCGCCAGTTCCGATTTATTGCCGGTGCTCAGAACCAGGTGCCCCAGCTTGTTCGACAGCGCCATCAGAAGTGTGCCGCGTATGCGCGCCTGCAGATTTTCCTCCGTTTCGTTTTCGCCGAGCCCGGCAAAAATGCCGCGCAGAGATTCACGGAAGGTCTCGTACAGAGGTTTGATAGGAAGCGTTTCAAATCGAATCCCCAGGTTTTGGGCAAGCTGTTTCGCATCCTCGAAGCTTTCGGGGGCGGAATACATGGAGGGCATGGATACGCCAAGCACATTGTCCGGGCCCAGGGCCGCCGCTGCGATGCAAGCTACAACCGCGGAGTCGATCCCGCCGCTGAGACCAAGAACGGCGGACCGGAATCCGCATTTGTGCGCGTAATCCCGCGTGCCCATGACGAGAGCCTGATAAAGATTTTCAAGGCTTTCGCCTTCGATATAGGTTCGGTCTTCAAGGGAATCCGTGTCCGCGATCAGGAGATCTTCGGCAAAGCCCCGTCCCTGCAAGATCACATTTCCGTTCTTTCCCAAAACGAGACTATTCCCGTCAAACAGCAAATCGTCATTTCCGCCCACAAGGTTGACGTAGACGAGAGGCACGCGATGTTTTTGCACATGGTCGAGCAGCATCTCGAAACGGAAACGGGGTTTGCCCATTTCGAAGGGGGAAGCCGAAATGTTGATGAGCAGATCGGCGCCCATTTCAACCTGCGTTCGGATTGGATCGGTCGGATATAGAGGCCTCGACCAGAAGTCTTCGGAATTCCATGCGTCTTCGCAAATGGAGATGCCCAGTGTTCTACCCTTGAACGGCACCAGGCGGGTGCTTCCGCCGCTTTCAAAGTAGCGGTCCTCGTCAAACACGTCGTAGGTGGGAAGAAGCGTCTTGTGGACGACGGATTGTATTCCGCCCTCGGCCAGAAAGGCAGCCGAGTTAAAAAAATTCTTCCCTTCCTTTTCCGGGTTTTGATCCACGAAACCGAGAACAATTCCCATGGATTTTGATTGTACTGCGATTTCATGAAGGGCCCGAAGATTGGATTCAACAAAGCCATGGAGACCGAGCAGGTCGCGGGGAGGATACCCTGTAAGGGCCAGTTCCGGAAAAACAGCCAGATCTGCGCCCAGAGCGTTTGCCTTTTTTATGGCTTCGAGTATGCGGTCGCGATTGCCGCGTATGTCTCCAACCGTCGTATTAATCTGCGCAAGCGCTATTTTCATAAATCACCCTTGATCCTCTTAATCCTCTGCTTGCCTCTCCTGTGGAAATCGGCGGTGCCACTCGGTAGCCTGTTCATAGGCGTATGCGGCGCGCAACACTTCGGCCTCGCCGAATCGACGCCCGATCAACTGCAATCCTATGGGAAGCTTTTCAGGGGAGAAACCGCAAGGAACGGAAATCGCGGGGAGGCCGGAAAGATTGCCGGGACGCGTCAGGCTCAGCAAAGCGAGCCGAACATCTGCATCGGATCTCCCTATTTTAATGTCGGTTCGCCCAACGACGGGGGCGACGACCGGCAGCGTTGGTGTCAGAAGCAGCGGAACCTGTTCGAGGACTCTGTTGAGTTGTTCGCTGTACTCCATGCGCTGCTGCTGCGCCTGAATGTAGACGGTCGCCGCGGCTTTCCTGCCTTGCTCGAGGCGCGATCGAACATCGTCCCCGTAGTAGTGCGGCTTGAGCTTCAGCCATTTCTCGTGGAAAGCCGCTGCTTCATCTCCGGTGATCTCCCCGGCAATGCGGGCCGTGGCGTCCATGCCCTTTAGCTCCACCTCGCGAACCTCCGCGCCGAGCTGCCTGAAGACGTCTATGGATGCGAGTACGGCTTTACGTACGGCAGGCTGCAGCCGGTCGAAGAAATACTGCTTCGGGATGCCGATCCCCAAGGTCTTTATTCCTTTGCGAAGGTCCGCCTTGATCCGCCGCGGATCCAGTTTCCATAGATTGGGTTCCGCTACAGCGTCGAACAGGAACGCCGCGTCAAGGACGCACCGGCTCATCGGTCCGGCGTGATCCAGGCTGGGTGACAATGGAATCACGCCGGCCATGGGAATCCGGCCGTAAGTTGGCTTAAAGCCTACACAGCCGCAGGCCGCCGCCGGGATGCGGATCGAGCCCCCGGTATCCGTCCCAAAAGACCCCAGTGCCTGAGCGGAAACGACGGAGGCGGCGCTGCCTCCGCTGGAGCCGCCGGATATGCGGCCGGTGTCCCATGGATTTCGCACCGGGCCATAATGTGGATTTACGTTTGTGGCGCCGAAGGCAAACTCATGCAGGTTTGTTTTTCCAAGCAGCACGCATCCGCATTCCAGCAGGCGCTGCACAAGGGCCGCATTCTCCCGAGGCACAAAGTGCGCGAGAATCTTGGATCCGGCCGTTGTACGGATGCCGCAGGTGCAAAAGAGGTCTTTCAGGCTGATCGGAATGCCGTGCAGCAGCCCCCGATAATGGCCTCCGACAATTTCTTTCTCGGCTTTTCTAGCCTGAGCCATGGCGGCGTCTGCCGCGATGGTGATATAGGCATTGATCGTCGGCTGCAGTTGCTCCATGCGATCCAGGAAGGCGCGCGTGAGTTCGACAGGCGAAAGCTTCCTGCGCCGGATCTGCGGAGCCAGGTTTTCGATTGTCAGGTTATGGTCATTTTTCATCAGGGTCTAGAGTTTAACTCAAAGTTGCAAAGACTCGAAGACTTCTCAAAGACCGGTTGTGCTACTCTGTATCGAGTAGTTGGAATTGGCCGGCGCGGCAGCGGCAGAAGGGACGATCCACCGTGAAGAAATGGCGCCTGATTGTGTTGCGCGTATTAGACATGATTCTGCCCCCCTTTGTATACCTCTCCGGGTGGGTGTTCCGGCATCTTCGGCGCGTGGGTGTGGCAAAATTTCCCCACTGCAAAAACGCACTGCTGCGGGTGGGAGTCTTTCCGGTTCGCAACCATTACTACGAACCGCAGTTTGACTTCCGGGAGACAAAACAGCCGTTCTCCGCCGTCAGGCCGCTGCCGGGGATCGACTGGAACGTCCTGGAACAGATAAAGCGTCTTGATTCATTTCATTACACTCAGGAATGTGGAGAGCTGCTGGAAAAGGGGACCGGCGAGCTTGAATTCAACATACATAATATCCTGTTTGGCCCAGGCGATGCGGAATACTGGTATCAGCTGATTCGGACGATCAAGCCGCTGCGCATATTTGAAATCGGCAGCGGGAACTCAACCCTGGTCGCCATGAAGGCTGTCGGCAAAAACCGGCAGGAGGACCCCGGCTATTCCTGCAGGCATCTTTGCATTGAACCCTTCGAACGTCCCTGGCTCGAAAAGACCGGGCTGCCCATAATCCGGAAGAAAGTGGAAGATATTGGCGCCGGCTTATTCGCTGAGCTTCAGGTGAATGACATACTGTTTATCGACTCCTCTCATGTTATCCGGCCGCAGGGGGATGTGCTGTTTGAATACCTGGAGCTGCTGCCGCTCCTCCGCAAGGGGGTTATTGTTCAGATTCACGATATATTTTCTCCGCGGAATTATCCAAAGCGTTTCCTGTCCGATACCGTTCGCTTCTGGAATGAGCAGTATCTGCTGGAGGCGTTTCTTACCCACAACAGGAACTGGAAAATCATCGGGGCGGTCAACTATCTGTGCCACGATCATTACGAGAAGCTGAACTCCGGCGCGCCTTCTCTGGTGCCGGCAGCC
>CAZLHW010000359.1:0-2023 GCA_964559085.1 uncultured Acidobacteriota bacterium
TGCCCTTTGTGAAGCCGGACGCCACCAAGTTCAGCGAGCCCGGCGAGGTGGGCGCAGCGGGTAGGAGCCCCAACTACGAATTTCCCCGCGCGCCGCCGGTTACACACACCCCTCACCGGCACAATGAATCGGGTCAAGTCTCCATGAATCGTTTATTTGTGAATTGTTGCCGGCTCTTATTCATTTTCGCGATAATCCGGGCGCGAACCAGGGCTGCCCAGGGCAAGCCCTCCCGAATCAACCAATAACCAGGTACCGTTCACAAATGGCCAATGATGTCACCTGTTTCTTCCGTGCGGGTTCGCAAGCATCTTTTCAAATTCCGTTACCATCTGCCGTAGCGCGCCGAGGGATTCAAGCAGGCTTGGATTCCGCAATTCGTCCAGCTTGACCGTATAGCTTTCAGGAAAAAGGAACTGATCCACACGACGGGAAATGCGCTCCGCGGCCGAAGAAATATGGACCGCTGTTTCCACAAGATTTCGATCTGCGGCAACCGGCTTCGCCGGCTGAGAAGATCTGCGCTTCTTTCTTTCTGACAATGGGAGCGCCTGTTCAAGATTTGCGCTCAGCTTTCCTATCACCTTTCCCAGGTTCTGCGCATGGGACTGCGCCGCCGCGATCGCCCTGGGTTTCATTTCGGAAAGTCCTTCCGGATCATGGACGACGCGCACCAACGCAATCAGATCCAGGGAATACCGCTCCGCACTCCTGCTCCAATTGAGCATCTGATCCGCATAAATTTTCAGACGATGCTTCATGAGGGATCGAAAACCGGACTTGGCGATTGAACTTGGGAATTGAAGGCTCTCCTCCATTGAAAGCCCCGCGATTGCAGGAGCAAACTCACCAAGGTTGCGTCGCAGTTCGATGTTCTGCCACAGACTGGGAGGAGGATCGTCTGTATCCTTCTTTTTGTCCGTTTCCGCGCGGGTTATATAGAGTGTCACTGAATTGGCGGCTTTCAGCGGCTTAAACAGGGCCTGGAATTTCTGATACTGCCTGTCGCTCTCGATGCGGCTCCACACCTCCACCCCATCTCCGTGAAATACAAAAACCGCATCAATCTCCTGACAGAGGCCGGTTTTATGAAACTCGAGCCACGCTTCCTGCAGTTCCCTGGGCGTGTTTTTATTCGGGATGCTGCCCATGGATCCGGCAGAGCAAACGGCAACCTCGACAATGACGATTATGAAACCAAGCAAAAGGAAAACGGGCCGAGGCATGTCACTCCTAAGTTGGGATGCGCGAATCTCCAAATGTCCTTTCGGAATAATAGCCACTCTGACGGATTCTTGTATACTTCTAAACGTGGAGGTTTAAATGGAGTCTCGCAAAATAATCGTGAAACAGGCCGCCATCGGCCCCATGATGAATTATGTGTATCTGATTGGATGCCCGGAAACCAGGGAAGCCGCGGTTGTGGATCCCGCATGGGATGTCGGAGGCATACTCAAAATTGCCGGCGATGCCGATCTCAAAATAACGCACGTCCTGCTCACACACGGACACCCGGACCACAGCAATGTGTTGGAACCGCTATTGGAAGCCACCCATGCTCTGTGCTTTATCCACGCCGATGAAGTAAATTAAATGAGGGAGGTCGCCCTCAGTTTCGGCATGTCCACGGCTTTCATCGAGAGCCGGCCGGACCGCATCCGGCGCATAACGGATGGACAGGAAATAGCGGTCGGGAAGCTTTCCATCAGAGTCATTCATACGCCCGGACACACCCCGGGATCTGTGTGCTACCTGGTCGAACATTGTCTTTTCACCGGAGACACTCTGTTTGTGGACGCCTGCGGGCGCGTGGATATGCCCGGGGGAGACGCCAGACAGATGTGGTGGAGTCTGAATCATGTACTGCGCAAACTGGAGGACGCCATTATCGTCTATCCTGGACACGATTATGGCGGAAGCCCGAAATCAACGATAGGCGAACAGAAAAGATCCAATCCCTACATGAACTACGACTCCATCCAGCAGTTTCTGCGTGATATGGGGTAGATATTTTGTTTAGAGG
>CAZLHW010000359.1:2033-4606 GCA_964559085.1 uncultured Acidobacteriota bacterium
GAAATCTCAAAGGCACTAAGAAGAATACTAATAGGCTTTGGCGAAGTAGGCCTTTTTCTTCGATGGCTTGCCGCAATAAATGCAGGCCCCCTCTTCTCCGGATTGCTCCAGCGGGATGCAGCGCAGTGTCGCCTTGGTCTCATCCTTAATGCTTTTCTCGCACTGCCCGCTGCCGCACCAGAACGAGTAGGCGAATCCTTTTTCGACCGATGATTTAAACTCCCCGTAATCCCTGGGATTCGCGGTGTTGGCTTCGCGGAAATTCAGCGCCCGTTCGTAAAGCGCCCTTTGTATGATATCGAGCATCTGCGTTACGGCCGCAGCCAGACCTGCCTGGGGGACAAAAGACTTCCCTTCCTTCCCCGGCTTGTCGCGGCGCGCCAGCACGACGGAACTCTTCTGAACATCCTTCGGCCCGATTTCCAGTCGCAGCGGTACGCCCCGCATTTCCCAATCGTTGAACTTGAATCCCGGGCTGACGCCCTCCCGCTCATCCAGGACTACGCGGACATTCGCAGCCGCCAGTTCCGCTTTGATCCTCTGAGCCGCCTGCATAACTTGGGCCTTCTCGTCATCATTTTTGTATATGGGAACAACGACCGCCTGATAGGGCGCGAGGCGCGGCGGCAGAATCAAACCCTGGTCGTCACCGTGTACCATAATGATGGCGCCGATGAAGCGTGTTGAAAGGCCCCAGGACGTCGTCCAGCAGTGCTGCAGCTCTCCGTTCTTGTCCAGATACCGGATCTCGAAAGCCTTGGCGAAGTTCTGGCCAAGATTGTGCGAAGTTCCCGACTGCAGAGCCTTGCCGTCGCCCATCATCGCTTCAATAGAGTAGGTCCGTTCTGCTCCCGCGAAACGCTCCGAATCCGATTTCAATCCGGGCAGCACGGGAATGGCGGCTTCGTTTACGCCGAAGTTTTAATAAATCTCCAGCATCTGGCGTCTTTCTGCTGCTGCTTCTTCCAGGGTTGCATGGGCCGTATGCCCTTCCTGCCAGAAAAATTCCGTAGTCCGGAGAAAAAGCTTGGTGCGCATCTCCCAGCGGACAACGCTGTTCCATTGATTGATCAGGAGCGGCAAATCTCTGTAGGACTGGATCCATTTTGCAAAGGAATGGCCGATGATGGTTTCCGATGTCGGGCGAACAACCAAAGGTTCTTCCAGCTCTTCTCCCCCTCCGTGCGTCACCACGGCCAATTCCGGAGAAAAGCCTTCCACATGGGACTTTTCCTTTTGTATGAAGCTCTGCGGAATCAACAGCGGGAACGCGGCATTCACATGTCCGGTAGCCTTGAAGCTTCGATCCAGCGACTGCTGGATGTTTTCCCAGAGCGCCCAGCCATAGGGGCGCACAATCATACAGCCGCGAACCGGGGCGTAATCCGCCAGTTCCGCTCGAAGCACAAGCTCGTTATACCATTCAGAAAAATCTTCCGAACGCGAAGGGAGTTTAAGATCCGACATGGTTTTATTTGCCTCTCACAAGGAATGTAAAGCTTGAAAGCGTATAGAACCCTCCGGCTCCTGTCAACCGCGCTGTTTTTCCTGATTTTGCTGTTTGTTTTTAACTTTCGAAAAGTCGACGTTTCGACGATTTAAGGATAGGATGATTGCGCGCAGATGGCGGGTCTGTTCTGTACACAGGAGTGTCTGCAACCTGAAACGAACGATGGGCACAAAAGCATGCTTTCAATACTGAAACGGTATCGGGATATTTTCCGCACATCGGGAGCCGCATGGAGCGCCGCGCTGGCGCTGGACCGGGCAGGAGTCCGGGCGCTTAATCTCTGGCCGGCCCGCAGGGTGATGCCGGAAGTTCTCCGGGAGCAGGTCCGCACGATTCTACGCTCCTGGGGAATGCCCCAAGAGGATGTAGCCTCGGCCGTCGAGCATCTGATCTATGCCGACCTGCACGGCATCGACTCTCATGGCTGCGCCATGATCGAGTACTATCACCGCGAGCTTAGGGCAGGCAGACTGACCATGACGCCGAGTATCCGCGTGATGAGGGAGGGGCCAACGACAGCACTGCTGGACGGAAACAGAGGGCTGGGGCATATCGCGGCAAATCGCGCCATGCAGATAGCCATCGAAAAGTGCCGCAGCATGGGCCTGGGCGCCGTTTCCGTAACCGACTCGAATCATTTCGGGGCTGCCGGATCCTATGCGCTGATGGCGGCCGATTCCGGCTTCATCGGGATAGCCATGACCAACACGGCCCAGCCGGCGATCGTTCCAACATTCGGCCGCCGGGCGATGCTCGGCACCAACCCCATCGCCTTTGCCGCACCCGCTGCGCGCAACCGGCCTTTTCTGCTCGACATGGCCACAAGCACCGTGTCGCTCGGAAAGCTTCTGACGGCCTGGCGGAACGGCAATACACTCCCCGAGGGCTGGGCGCTCGAGGAAAGGGGCCGCGCTATTACAGATGCAAGGCTTGCCTATAAACATCGCAGGCTCACCCCGCTGGGAAGCACGCGCGAAATGGGCAGCCACAAGGGCTACGGGCTCGCGGCCATGGTTGAAATCCTGTCCTCGCTGCTAGCCAACAAACCTGCCGTCGGCGACAC
>CAZLHW010000360.1:0-4590 GCA_964559085.1 uncultured Acidobacteriota bacterium
GATATTGCTTGCCATTCTATCAAGCGCGCCAAGTTTTTGTAAAACTGAAAGAGAAATGAAACCAGCCAACAAGGAACAGCCCTGGTTCCAATTCCTGTTTCGAAATATAAACCACGCCATCGCAGTCCCTTACAGCGGAAAATTCTTGGCGGCAAAATCCGTCATGGTGAGCGGGATCCGCACCGATAAAGCAGCTGTCAGGCATAGGATACATCTGTGCCGGGGCAAAACCGGAAGGTGCTTTTATGATCTCGCAGCTATCAGAACTTTTAGCGCGCTGCCAATCGCCGGCGGAGCTGTCGGCTGCGAGCGCTGACTTCTGGCACCTGCTCTGCGGCCTGTTCCTGGCCGTGTTCGCTGTTCTAAGCCACTTTATGGCCGGCCGGAACAAGGGATTCGCCGCATGGCGCTGGCTTGCCGCCTTCGGTCTCCTGCACAGCCTCTATCAGTGGGCAGAAATGCTGCCCGGGAGCCTGGGTGATTCCGGCGGTTTTGCGCTCTTTCGCCTCGCCCTGCTGGCCGCCTCCGCGGTGGCTTTGGCGGAGTTCGGGCGGCGAGGGCCGGCCAAGCCCGGCAGCGGCAAGCGCAGCGTCGGGATCCTTGCCGGCATGCTGGTGCCGGCGGCCTGCGGCGCCGTAAAGGGATTAAGCGGGCTGTATAGCACCGTGCCGTTCTTTCTGGTTACAGGCAGCGGCTTCTGGGCATCTTTTGCATTGATTCGAATTTCGCGGGCCGCCCTGCCGGCCCGCGGCGCACTGCGGCTGGCGGGCTGGAGCCTTGCAGCCTATGCTGCTACCTTTTGCAGCAGCGTTGTATCGACGTGGTTCTACGGATTCGGGAACACGCCGATTTCTCTTTCCTCAAATGAGCCTGCACTCGCGCATCCCGTGCGCATGGTTCTATCCATGGTTCTGGCGGCGTCTCTTTGCCACTATTTCCACGCGACAGAACACCGGCGGGACGCGGACTCCGGCATCGTGCGGCGGCGCTCCGACCGTTGGCTGGGTCCCGCGCTTCTGGCAACAACGCTCCTGGGAGGCATCGCTACCGAAATTACGGGCGCCCTGCGAGATAAGGATATGCGGTCCATTCTGCTTTCGCGCACCAGCCTGGCCGCTGCGGCGCTGAATCCTGTGCGCATCAAAAATCTGAGCGGTTCGGAAGCGGATCTTGTCAGCGCGGATTATGCAATGGTCAAGCAGAGACTCATGGCCATGCGTTCCACCGACGCGGATTGCCGCTTCATTTACCTTGCAGCCTTGCGTGGAGATACCGTCATCCTGCTGGCTGACTCCGAGCCGCCCGCATCCGAGGATTATTCGCCTCCGGGGCAGGTCTATGCCGAAGCAAGCCCGCTGCTGCGGCAGTCCCTGAGAACCGGGCAAAGCGTCACGGAAGGGCCGCTGCCCGATCGCTGGGGAATTTGGGTATCCAGTTTTGTCCCGATCTATGACCCGCAGACGCATCAAATGATTGCCGTGATCGGGCAGGATACGGATGCCCGAGACTGGCATCGCAGCATAAGCGTTCATCGGCTCGCGCCCATCGGCGTAACCTTCCTGATCGGGCTGCTTGAAATTGTGTTCTTCATCGTCCAGCAGCGGGAGTATGAATCGGCGCGCGCAATAGGCCTCTCCGAGCGGCGCTACCGGCAGATGTTTGAGAAGAACCCGGCGCTCATGTTTCTGATTGATCCCGGATCGGGGACCATCATTGACGCCAACCCCGCAGCCTGCGCCTATTACGAATATTCCGCCGAGGAACTGCGCGGAAAACCGCTTTGGCGCCTGAACGAAGGGTCTCGCGAAGAATTGCAGGAGGCGCTTCAACAAGCGCTATCGGATCGGGAATTCCGCTTCAGCCGCCGGCACAAAACCCGCTCCGGCGAAGTCCGCGATGTCGAAATCCGCCCGGGACCTGTGGAAACAAAGGATGGAGTCGTTCTTTACTGCGTCGTCCACGACGTGACCGCGCGCACGAGCGCTGAAGAAAGGCTGCGCAATGCGAAGAATGCCGCGGAATCGCTGAATATCCAGATGGACGAGGCCATTGGCCGGGCGAACCGGCTGGCGGTGGAAGCCGAAGTCGCCAGTCAGGCCAAAAGCCAATTCCTTGCCACCATGAGCCACGAAATCCGAACCCCTCTGAACGGATTAATCGGCCTCACAAGCCTGCTCATGGACAGCGGATTGACCGAGCCTCAGCGGCGCCTGGCCGAGATGCTGCGCACATCCGGCGACGCCCTTCTCACCGTGATCAACGATGTTCTCGACTTTTCAAAAATTGAAGCCGGGAAACTGGAGCTTGAAAAAATCGAATTTGATCCGGCCGCGCCTGTAATGGATACGCTGAAAATCCTTGGGGCGCACGCGGCCGATAAGGGCCTTCATTTTTCGGCGGACCTGGCGCCCGATATCCCCTCCTGCGTTTTGGGAGACCCCGGCTGCCTCCGGCGGATCCTGCTGAATCTCGCCGGCAATGCCATCAAGTTTACCGCCAAGGGGAGCGTCGTCATTCACTGCAAAATTGAGACGGAAACCGACCGGCAGATTACACTGCGTTTCGATGTAACGGACACCGGCATCGGCATCTCGCCGCTTCGCATCGATCGGCTGTTTCAACCCTTTTCGCAACTCGATTCCTCCACAACGCGGAAGTACGGCGGCACAGGGCTCGGACTGGTTATCTGCAAGCGTCTCTCGGAAATGATGGGAGGCGTCATCGGCGTGGAAAGCCGGCCGGGGCATGGAGCCCGGTTCTGGTTCACCGTGGTTTTTGAAAAATCGGCAGCGGCAGAGACAGCCCCTATGATTCCGCGTAGTAGTGCGGACGGAAATCTTCAGAACCTGCGGATACTCATCGTGGATGACGACGAGATAAACCGGATTGTTGCGCGCGGTCTTATCGAACAGTCCGGCTGCAAAGCCACCTGCGTCGCCGGCGGAGAGGAAGCCATACGGACGATGGAGACGAATTCATTTGATGTCGTGCTGATGGATGTGCAGATGCCGGAAATGGACGGTTTCGAGGCTGCGGCCTCCATACGCCGCAGAGAGGCAGAATTGCGGCGCCGCCGGACGCCCATCATCGGCCTGACGGCGCACATCGGGAAAGCAGAAGTGGATCGGAGCCGCATGGTCGGCATGGATGCCTGCCTGGGCAAGCCGATTGATCCCGGACCCCTCATGGATACCATCCGTAAGGTGCTTGCGTTCTCCCGGTCACAGGGCTTATCGGAAGAGGAAACCTCCCTGCCGGATGCCTCACTGGACGTTTTCAATGCCGCGGAACTGTTGGATCGGATTGGCGGCGATGCAACGACCTTTGATAAACTGATATCCCTGTTCCGGGTCTCCGCGCCGCGGCATTTCGAAGCCATGCAAGGCGCCCTGGCCGATGGGAACCTGCCTCGGGTGCGGCAGGAAGCGCATGCGCTTCGGGGCGCTGCGGCCAATATGAGCGCCGCCGGCGCCGCAGCTATAGCCCGGCGTATTGAGGAAGCCGCCGTAAACGGAGACGCTGCCGCCATAGGGCCGCTTCTGGAACAGCTGCAATTGGAACTGGATCGGGTCCATCGCGCACTGTCCAGACAGTCGATTACAGTTCCGCCGGCATTCGGGAATGAAAGGACCGAATCATGCGCATACTGATTGTGGAAGATAACGAGATATCCGCGGGCATCATCGATTCTAATTTGCGCCAGCATAACTACGAGACGCTGCTGGCGCGCACCGGAACCGAGGCCCTGCAGATTCTCGAAGCACATTGGGATATCGGACTGGTCATCGCCGACATCCTGCTCCCGGAATTGGATGGGCTGGAACTGGTGCGCCGTATGCGCGAGGATTCGAAGTGGCGGGATATTCCGGTGATTGTCTGCTCCTCGCTGGCCAACGCGGAACATGTCGCCAAGGCCGCGCGGCTGGGCTGCCGGCATTATCTGCTGAAACCGGTGGAACGGATAAAACTGCTGCAGCTGGTGGGCAAAATACTGGCCGGAGAACGGGCCATGCCTGTTCTTGGAGATAAAAAGCAGATCATGGCGAAGTACGGACTTTCCACAGAATCGCTGGGGCGTATTCTGACGGCGTTCTCCCAGCTTGTCGCCGAAAGCATCGCTGCATTGACGCCGGATCCATCCAATCCATCAGCTGCGGCGCGACCCGCAAACCTGGACCGGCTTGCCGAAGGCGCCGTTACTCTGGGCGCTGCCCGGCTTCAGGCACCGGTTCAGGAACTGCTGGCCCGAGGCTCCGATGCCGTGCCGACGGCGGAGGAACGCGATGTGCTGCTCCGGGAACTGAAACTCGTTGAAAGAGCCCTTGCCGCGCAATTCCAGATGGAAACTTCGCAAGCCACAATGGAAAAGCAGCCTGGGAGCGTGTCCGAAAAGCCGAGGCCATAATTTCAGAAACCCTTAAATAGCGGATCCCATCAGCGCAGTTTCGAACGGTCCTATCGGGTGAAAGGCCGTTAGCTTGGATACAGGCCTGAAAGGTCGATAATTTGAAGGCTGGCCTGAAAGGCCGTTAGATAGATAGCTCCGGGCGCAGCCCGGAGATTCGAGAAACGATGAATGAGAGCCCGGAA
>CAZLHW010000361.1:0-4577 GCA_964559085.1 uncultured Acidobacteriota bacterium
ACATCGCGGCAGCCGCCGGCCCACAATGTCATCGGCCGCCTGCCCCTTCAGGAGCTACTCCCGGGTATACACGCGAAAAACATGCGGTATCTGCAGCGCAGCCTGAGCGGCTACAGTGGTTACCTGTTCCTGCGCCAGTCTTTTTTCCGCTATCAGATTCCAGTTGAGGTAAAGGGTATCTTCGGGCGAAGCGAGAATCCATTTTCCGTCTCCGAATGCCTCAACAAGCGCTTTTTGAACCGCGTCCTGAACCACGGTAAAGTCCAACCGGCCGCCCGGCATTTTGCGCGCCGCATTCTCCTCGGGCATCGGAGCAACCCCGTGGTCTGAAACGAAAACAACGGTTACCTTCGTCATCCCGATCTGTGCATCAAGAAACTGGAACAGATTTCCCAGGACTCGATCTGTAGCAATCGATATCTCCCGCACCTGCGGAGAATCCGGACCATAATTATGGCCGACCATATCGTTGGATGAAAAGCTGAGCACCAGAAGGTCGGGCTCGGCGCCGCTTCCGAGTTTTTCTCCCCGAATCAGATCTTCCGCCATTTCTTCGAGCAGCTCGTTGCCGAAGGATGTGTATTGCACCATTCCATAGAGTCGCGGGCCGATTTCTTCCGGCAATATGCTTCCCGCCCAATTCCTGCCTTTATATTGATCCGCAACGCGCTTGCTGTTGAATGCCTTGAGCCATCCCGGCAGATCTTTTTGATAATAGCTGCTTGTAACAAAATTCCCGCTCTTGTTGTCAAACCAGTAAACGGCATCGGCCATATGACCGGTTGCAAGGATGCCGCTGTAGTCCTTCAGCGAAATCCCGAATACCTTGCTTTTCCCCCGGGAGGCGATCTTCATCTCATCGCCGATGGTGCTGCCCAGCAACTTGCGCGGAGAAGCCCCCTTCCCATCGGCTCCGCCGACAAGCCGTGCCGTTTCATCTGCAGCCGAAGGCATGAGCTTTTCGCTCTCCCTGTCGTACCACGTATTCCCGATAATGCCGCTAATGCCGGGATAGGCGCCCGTAAGAAGAGCCGCGTGTCCCACCGATGTATAAGTCGGGTAATGCTCAAGCCGCGCGTTGGAGAAAACAGCCCCCTGATTCAGAAGCCGATGAAGCCCCGCATTGTAATCCTTTGCAAAGCGAAGCAGATAATCATAGCGGAACTGGTCGGCAACGATAACCACAACAAGCTTCGGTTTTAAACGAATGCTTCCTTCCGCAGTGTTAAGGGGATCCGCCGCAACCCGAAATACCTGAAGCACTACTATAAGAATCAACGCTGATGGTCTCTTAATCATTTGCTATATCCTCGCGCATCCTTGAGGTCGAACTCTTTTAATCTATGACGACAGTCCATGGACGAATTTCCCAGTGCGTTACCAGTCCATTTTTAACATAGGGGTCGCGGTCCACAAACTGCCGAATTATGGCAGGGTCTTCGACGCGAAAAACGAGCACTGCCTTGTCGACGGGTTCGGCAAGAGCTCCTCCCAGGATCAGGTCTCCCCGATCCTTTGCAGCTCTCGCGAGTCGCAGATGCTCTTCGCGAAAGGGACTTCTGCGTGCTACATAGTCCTCAACCACATGATAAAAGAGCAGGAAATAGGCCATAGGTCTTCCTTTCAACAGGGAATCGCAGAAGCTTCAGCCGCAAGGCGCCGCGGCCCAGGAGGACTCCCGGAAAATTGCAATTCTGGATTTCGGCCGACAAAACGGTTTTTCCATTGCTTTCCGTTGAAATCCGCAAATGCGTGCGATAATTTATGACGTCCGCAAAGTACAACCAATTTAAACCTGGAGCAAGCTCATTTACCACGAAAGCATTCTAATTCTTGACTTTGGATCTCAATATACACAGCTGATTGCGCGGCGCGTGAGGGAGCTGTCCGTCTATTGTGAAATTGTCCCTTATTTCGACGCCCTGCAAAAGATAAAGGCTTCCAAACCCAAGGGCGTCATACTTTCCGGCGGTCCCGATTCGGTCTGTCGCGAAGGAAGTCCGTCACTGCCTTTGGAATTTTTCGGCTTCGGAATTCCGATCCTGGGCATATGCTACGGCCTGCAGCTGATAGCGCAGCAACTGGGCGGGAGGGTGGTTCCGGGAGGAGACAGGCGCGAGTTCGGCAAAGCCATGGTGGATGTGCTTGAAGAGGACTTGCTTTGGGACCAAATTCCGGCTCATTTCCAGGCATGGATGAGTCACGGAGACCGGGTTGAGGTGCTGCCTGCCGGGTTTCAGGCAACTGCGCGATCCGGCGACATTATCGCGGCAGCCCGCAACACCGACCGGAAAATCTGGGGGCTCCAGTTTCATCCTGAGGTTGTCCACACGCATTACGGCGCGGAGATACTTAAAAATTTCCTTCTGCATGCCTGCGGATGCAAGCGTGATTGGACCATGGCGGCATTCATTGAATCGACCGTAGGCGCGATTGCCGCCAAAGTGGGATCCCAGCGCGCTATCTGCGGCCTGAGCGGCGGCGTGGATTCAAGCGTGGCCGCCCTTCTTGTACACAAAGCCATCGGCGATCGGCTGACCTGTGTTTTTGTGGATAACGGTCTTCTGCGCAAGAACGAATTCGAATCTGTTCTCGATAATTTTCGAGGGCGCCTTCACCTGAAGGTAATCGGCGTAGACGCCCGGGAACGATTCCTTTCCCGCCTGCGCGATGTTGAAGACCCGGAACAAAAGCGCAAGATCATCGGAGAAGAATTCATCAGAGTATTTGAAGAAGAAGCTTCAAAATTACAAAACCCTCCGTTCCTGGTTCAGGGAACGCTCTATCCGGATGTTATCGAATCCACATCGGTGCGCGGGCCTTCGGCCGTCATCAAATCCCATCATAACGTGGGCGGCCTGCCGCTCGACATGCGCTTGCAGCTGATCGAACCTCTGCGCGAGCTTTTCAAGGACGAGGTGCGCAAAGTCGGAGAGCAATTGGGCATGGATCCGCAATTTGTCTACCGCCAGCCCTTTCCCGGGCCGGGCCTTGCGGTCCGCATTCTAGGATCTGTGACAGAGGAACGTCTCGCCCTTCTCCGCGAAGCGGATGCCATTGTCCAGGAAGAGATCGCGCGTTCCGGGTTGGCGCGCGATTTATGGCAGTCTTTCGTGGTTCTGCTGCCCATCCGCAGCGTTGGAGTAATGGGCGATGACCGGACCTATGAAAATGTGGCTGCGGTGCGCATCGTTACCAGCATGGCCGGCATGACGGCGGATTGGGCAACTATTCGTGATGACGGACTGGAGGGTCTCTCCCCGAGCATCGTCAACGAGGTGCGGGGAATCAATCGAGTCGTCTATGACATTACATCCAAACCTCCGGGAACCATCGAATGGGAGTAGCCAGTGTCCGAAATGACGCCTTTCGTGCACCTTCACAACCATTCCGATTACAGTCTGCTTGACGGCGCGTCAAAAATTGAAGCCCTTGTGGACGCAGCACTGGCCATGGGAATGCCGGCGCTGGCATTAACCGATCATGGAAACCTGTTTGGCGCGCTTCAGTTTTATAATACCGCCCGAAAAAAGGGGCTGAAGCCCATCATCGGATGCGAAGTTTACGTAGCCAAGGAAAGCCGCCGTAAAAAATCCGGAGGCGGGGACCAGTCCAACCATCTGGTTCTGCTCGCGGAAAACCTGGAAGGGTACCATAATCTCAGCCGGCTGACGTCTTATGGATTTCTTGAAGGGTTTTATTACAAGCCGCGAATCGACAAGGAACTGCTGTCGAAATATCACGGCGGCCTTATTGCATTGTCTGCGTGTCTGAAGGGGGCCATTCCGCAAAAGCTTGTCATGGAGGAGACGGAGGCTGCTCTGGCGGAAGCCCTCGAACTTCGCGATATTTTCGGCCCCGGCAATTTCTTTCTGGAGCTTCAGGATCACGGCCTTGCAAATCAGAAAAAGATAAACCCCGCGCTCGTAGAAATGGCACGGAAGACGGGAATCCCTCTGGTTTGCACCAACGATACGCACTATCTGCGCCGCGAGGATAACGTTGCGCACGATGTCCTGCTTTGCATCGGCACGGGAAAGATAGTGGATCAGCCCGACCGTATGCGCTATGAAAGCGACCAGTTTTATTTTAAATCCTACGAGGAAATGAAAGCGCTATGGGGCGAAATTCCGGAATCGCTGCATAATACGCTTCGCATCGCAGAACGCTGTGATCTCAAGATCGAGACGGAACAGCCCATTCCTCCATTTGCGGTACCGCCCGGCTATGACGCCGACAGTTATTTTGAAGAGATGGTTCGGCAAGGCGTCGAAGAGCGGCGCCGCTATCTAGAGGAGCTCGCTGCAGCGGGACAGCTCAAATACCCATTGAAAAACTACGAAGAGCGTCTCAACTTTGAAATCGAAATGATCAAGAGGATGAAATTTTCGAGCTACTTCCTCATCGTCTGGGACCTGATCAAATTTGCGCGGGATCATGCCATCCCCGTGGGGCCTGGACGCGGATCGGTTGTGGGCAGCCTTGTGGCCTACAGCATGCGCATCACGGAAATAGATCCGCTGCAGTATGAGCTCTTTTTTGAAACTGCTCAAAAGCTTCATTTCAGGAAAGCCCCC
>CAZLHW010000362.1:0-4575 GCA_964559085.1 uncultured Acidobacteriota bacterium
TGGGCGACTTTGCCCTTGCCGATAATCCCCTTCGTGATGCCTTTGCGGAGCTTGAGAATGTCGGCTTTGGCATACGGTTTCCTGTCGCTGTGCTTCGGATGCGTCGAGGGATCCGCGCCTTTTGCCATCTTGTATTTGCCCTGGAACAGGACATGCATCCATTGCACCGGTTTATCCACCCGCAGCGTAGTGATCGGGCAATGAATGACCCCGGCCGGGATATAAATAATCGTGGTCTTGTCGACGATGTGCCGCTCCTGCTCAGCGCCCATCATGATTTCAATTTCGGCGCCGAATTCAAAATAGTTCCGGGGATTCCCGCCAAATATGAAAAAGAGCTCGTCCACTTCGTGCGCATGCGGCGCATGGATCATAACGCCGGGCTTGCTGAGGCACAGCAGTTGCATCTCAATGGGAAAGCCTCGAAACACGCTGCCGGCGCAGCCTTTTTCTCCGCAAACGTGCAGCATGGGCCCGATTTCAATGGGCTCCGTCATAAAGTATTTCCCGTATTTTGTCTTCTTCGAAGTCGCCATGGCAATCTCTCCTTCATAGGATCGTGCAATGAATACAGTTGTTCTCCTGCTGCAAACATCTTTTTCCTGACAAAAATTTCTTCAGCGGCACGTGCGGGCACTATATCACAAGGCTTTCTGAAAAAAATTCAAATTACCCGCAACCCGAATTCCGTGGATTGAGCGGCTTGATGGATCCATCAAGGCTTCCAGGCTTCAACCAGCGCATCCATGTTCTCGCCCTGCTTTAGAAGCCGGATTTTGCCGAATCCGGCCTGGGCAAGGCCTGATTCAATTTCCCCATAGGTGTAGGTGCCGCCTCCCGAAGTGCCGACGAGCATATTGACGGCAAACAGGGCGCCGGCTCGCGGCCAGGTCCGATCCTCGTTCATTACATGATCCCGTATCAGGATCCGCCCGCCCGGCTTCAGAGCGCGGAAGACCTTCCGGTAGAGATCCAGGTTTTCCTCCGGGCTGTTGGAGTGAATGATCGCGGAGAGGAGCGCCAGATCATGGCCGCCGGGCAACTCCTGCATAGCGTAACTTCCGCCGACAAGCGTCACTCTGTGGAGCAATCCTTCCTCCTGCAGCCGGGCGCGCGCCATCTCGATCACATCCGGAAGGTCAAACAGGGTGGCTTTCATGTCGGGGAAAGCGCGCAGAAAGGCAATCGTGTAAGTGCCGGACCCGCCGCCCACATCCAGCAGCTGTCGCGCGCTGCCCGGATCGACGGCCGCCGCTATTTTTTTTTGCCATCGGAGCGCCTATGGAGTGCATGGCGCCGATGAAGGCGCGCAGTTCTTCGGGATTGCGCACAAATTCGAACGTATCCCTTGCTTCATCCAGGCCCTTTGCGATGTCCGTTAAGCGGGACCATCGTTTCCAGAGCGAAGCCATGTGTAGAACCATGGGAAGAAGCGACTGTGGAGATTTATTTGACAACAGCGCCGCCACAGGGGGCCTGCATGCGTACGTGCCTTCGTTTTTTGCAAGAAGTCCCATAGCCGCCAGGGCATCCAGAAGAACGGACAGAGCACGCGCATCTCCTGGAATAGCGTCCGCGATTTCCCGGGCGGACATTGGGCGCTCCGACAGGATAGTGAAAAGGTTCAGCTCGGCTGCAGAATGAAGGATTCTGCATTCCATAAAAGCCTGGGCCATCGGAAGAATATCCTCAGGTTTGAGTTGTTTTTCCCTCGGTGCCTCCGGTTGCACGTGGTTCATGAACCCATAATACAGGAGAGCCAGATGCAGCAGGTTTCCTCCTGCCATCGGGGAATCCGGCGCAGGCCGGGCGCCCCCTGGCAGGCGATAATTTCCCCGGCCGTCGCCTTACACCCGGCCTGAACATAGTCTATAATACGTCGGCCCTGGGTGCTTTTTTTGCTTATGGCTGAAAAATGCAGACTATCGATCTGCGGGTCGAAGCTCGCTGGCGGGAGCGCTCATTGATTTATTCAACCCGATCCAAACTTGTCTTGAGTTTTCTTGGGGTAGCGCTCCTTGTTTGCGGCATAGCACTGGTGATCGGAGGACAGCTTCTGTACAAAGGCGTTCTCAACGAAGCCACGAACCGTGTTCGCCTGGATCTGAACGCCGCCCGAGAGCTTTATCTCAATCAGCTCAGGAAAGTAAAATTCGCCCTCGATCTAACGGCCTTGAGCCCCTCTCTGCTTGCCGCAATGGAGCGACGCGACTTCCAAAACAGCCTCCGCCGGTTACAGGATGTCGCCAATCTGACCGACATGGATTTCATGGGTATCGCGGACACAAGCGGCAAAATCCTATGCCGGATCGGGCCCAATCCCGTGTCCGGAGAGGGCGATCCCCCCAATCCTATAGCCGACCTGGTTCTTAAAAAAAAGATTGCCGTTTCGGGTACCGTTGTTCTCAGTCATGCCTTTTTATTCTCCGAGAATCCTGAACTCGCCGAACTAGCCCGGATTCCGTTGCTCGATACAAAAATGGCGCCGCCGAAAGACGTCCCTGAAGAGCGCTCCGGAATGGCCCTGGTCTCCGCAGTCCCCATTTATAAAAACGGAAAATTTTCCGGCGTCCTTTATGGAGGAGAGCTGCTGAACCAAAGCCAGGAAATCGTAGACCGGGTTCGGGATACGGTTTTTCAGCATGAAATGTATAATGGCCGGAACATCGGCACGGCCACTATATTTCTGAAAAATATCCGTATTTCCACAAACGTTCTGAATCCCGAAGGGAAGCGCGCCATCGGCACGGCAGCGTCAGAGCAGGTAACCCGCCGCGTTCTCGACGAGGGCAAGCGATGGACCGACCGGGCTTTTGTGCTAAATGACTGGTACATTACAGCCTACGAACCGATTGAGGATATCTTTGGCCGGCGCGTCGGCATGCTCTATGTAGGCGTGCTGGAGGCTAAATACGCGGATATGCGCACAAAGGCGCTTTCCCTGTTCATCCTGATTACAGTCGCCGGCATGGCCTTGGCCGTCGGCATCGGCTGGATCATGGCGGACAGGATCAGCCGCCCCGTTAAAAGACTGATTGATGCCAGCAACCAGGTTTCCAGGGGTAATCTCTCACCTGAAATCGGACCCATTTCCAAAAACGAAATCGGCGTTCTTCAAAAAACGTTCAAAAACATGCTGGACTCCCTCAGGGAACGCGATGAGAGGCAAAAGGCTGAAAGCGAGACCAAGCTCATTCAGTTTGAAAAGCAGGCCACCATCGGGAAACTCGCGGGCGGCGTCGCGCATGAAATCAATAATCCCCTTACGGGAATTTTCACCTTTACGCACCTGCTCCTCAATCGCAAGGACCTCACGGAAGACGTTCGAGAAGATCTGGAAACGATCTCACAGGCTACGGAACGCGTCCGCAAGATTGTTAAGGGATTGCTCGATTTTTCCCGCCAAACAGAACTCGACCGGCAACCCACCGATGTGAACCAGCTCGTGAAGACCGCGATTTCTCTGGTTGAAAATCAGGCGCTGATCAAGGGCATACACCTTCGCTTCGAAAAGGGGGACGGCTTGCCGATGGTCACACTGGACCAGAATCAGATGCAGAGTGTCCTTCTCAACATCATCCTCAATGCATTGGATGCAACGCAGACGGGAGGGCACATCACCGTGACGACGGGCATCGGAATGTCTGCGGGCAAGGCCGACATCAAGGGCGTCGAGATTATATGCAACGACACCGGCTGCGGCATCGCGCCCGAAAATCTGGAAAAAATATTCGATCCTTTCTTTACAACCAAAGAGGTGGGCCAGGGCACCGGTCTTGGTTTATCGGTCTCCTTCGGTATCGTGGAACGACATGGAGGCAATATCCGGGTGCTGAGCAAAGTCGGGCACGGAAGCACTTTCATCGTTTGGCTCCCTATTGAAGAGGGGGACACTAAATGAAGATTCTGGTAGTGGATGACGACACAATCGTAACCATGAGTTGCCGGCGCATCCTGAAGGCGGAAGGCTGGGTCGTTACAACGGTCCGCGGCGCGGAGGAAGCGCTCGAGGAGATCCGCCGGCACAAATTTGATTTACTGCTCATCGATGTCAAAATGCCAAAACATGACGGTCTGTTTCTTGTGCGGGAAATCAGAAAGGAATTTGCGGAAATCCCGATTATCGTGATGAGCGGATACCCGACGGCGGAAACAATAGCCGACGCGATGAAAACAGGCGCAACACACTTTATTCCAAAGCCATTCAAACCGGATGAGCTGATACCGTTGATCCTGAAATGCGCCCGGCCGGAGTGAAATCAATGGATTCTGCGCCTTTATACAAGCCCTTTTGTGGATTTGAGCGCCGATTTCCCGGGCGGGCTGAAGCCCGGGTATTGGGAAGTAAGGGGAAAAACAATGCCTGAAAAAATGTTAATTATCGATGATGATGAAATTGTTTTGAAGTCCTGTCGACGCATATTTGAGCTGGAAGGATTTGAGGTCACGACAACCACAAATCCTCAGGAAGGCCTAAACATGGTCCTACAGAAATCCTTTGACGTCGTCCTGGTGGACTGGATGATGCCGGGCTTGGACGGGATGGACGTTGTCGAGGAAATAGATCAGCGCTCG
>CAZLHW010000363.1:0-4572 GCA_964559085.1 uncultured Acidobacteriota bacterium
CGCCTTCATTGTCTTCCTCCTCAGCATTGTTCGCGCAGGATTCGCCCGAATACGAATTGACCAGATCGTGAGTTTCAGCTGGAAATATCTCGCCCCCGTAAGCCTGGTCCAGCTTTTAATCGTGCTTCTCCTTAAAGGAAATGGAGTTATTTAGGTATGGTAGCAGGTGCGTTTATTCCCGAGCTTCTGAGTAATCTGGCCGAAACTCCGGTTACAAGAGATTACCCGTTCAAGAAAATTCCTGTTGCGGAAGGCTTCCGGGGCACGCCCCGCCTGCGCCCCGGTCTTTGCGTCGGATGCAACGCCTGCGTGCGCGATTGCACGTCGGAAGCGATCGAAATCGTGCCAAAGCCGCCGAGCCCCTCGGATCCGCCTCCGGAGGAAGGGAAGAAGCCGGCTAAAAAATTTCAGATGATTATTTACTTGGACCGCTGCATTCACTGTGCCCGCTGCGCTGAAGTCTGTCCCAGGGACGCAATCTATCTGGATCAGGAGTTCGAGGTGGCCAGTTTCACGCGCGAAGCGCTGCGCCTGGTCTTTGAATAAACAAACGCCGCCGATTGCACGGATTTCACAGACGGAATTTCCAGGAGCATGTCCGAGAATTAGGATGTGCCGCGTTGCGAGCGCCAACGAAGCAGATGCCCGCAAGCCCCTTGCGCCAGACATTTCCTCATTCTCGGACACGCTCCTGGCAACGAAATCCTTGCAATCTATGGCGGTTTTATTTTGATGACAGTCCTCTCCGAAATACTGAAGTCCCGGCCCCTGCTGGTCCTCGGCATGGGGAATCCATTGCGCGGGGATGATGCCATTGGACACCGATTGGCCGCGAGTCTGGAAGCCTTGCGCGAGGAAGGATTCCAGGCGCATGCGGTGGGGACTGCGGTCGAGAATGCCATGCGCTGGGTGCGCGAAACATCCGGCGGAACGGTTCTCCTCGTCGACGCAGTTTTTGATGAATCGCTTCCGGAAGGTTCTTGGGCACTGTATCCCTCCGATCAACTGGATTCGATGTGCCACAGCACGCATTCTATCCCGCTTTCCCTGTTGATTTCATACTGGCGCAAAGAAGTGCCCTTGCTTCAGGTTTGCTTTCTCGGTATCAGCATCCGCAGCAATGTCGAAATGGCTCCGCTCTCGCCTAAACTCCAGAAAACTCTTGCTGATTTGAAATCGCTGTTTCTCGGATAGAGGATCCCTTCCAAATGAAGTTCGGCCTGTTTGGCCGGGATATTCTTGCCGGCGCATATATATGCGAGGGCTTCTGTCTGTGCCTTACCCTCAATCGTCCGCCTGCATCCGGAAGCGGCCCCGGCGGTGTTGAGAGGATCCGCAGATCCGGTTCTTGCCGCCTGCAAGTCTGCCGGGAGCCTGATTGTTTTTGTAATTGCCGGCCATAGTTTGATAAAGTAAGCGGCGCTTTGAGCGTGTGCGCGCAGGAATCGACGGCGGCATCGGCGCAGTCGGAAGCCGATGCGTCCATCCTATGCGGCTCGACAGGACCTATCTCACGAAGCGGTGTCGCCCTCCGGCTGGAAGGCCGCGAACAACTGAAGTGCATAAAGACAAAGCCTACTCCGGAGTGGTCCCTGTTATCCGATCTCCGCTCAAACGCAGAGCTGGAAACTCAAGATTTTCAGAAAGGATAATCCATGCAGGAATATAAAATGTGGATTGGCGGCAAATGGGTCGATGCCGTGTCCGGCAGGACATTCGCGACGGTAAATCCCAGCACAGGCGAAGAGCTCGGAAGAGTGCCTTATGCGGGAAAAGAAGATGTGGATGAAGCGGTGAAGGCAGCAAATGAAGCTCTACCCGGCTGGTCAAAAATGACGCAGTCGGACAGAGCGAAGATCATTCTGCGATTCGCGGCCCTGATCAAAGAGCATTCCAAAGAGCTTGTCGATCTTGAAGTGAATGAGCATGGCACGCCCATAATGCTCGCAAGAGGATTTGCCGCCGCCGCGGTGGATCAGCTCGAATACATCGCGTCCATAAGCCGCGGCATTATGGGGCAGGTTCTGCCGAAGTCCATGCCGAACACGGTTGGATATCTTCAGCGAGTGCCGATAGGCGTATGCGCCGTCATTACGCCGTGGAATGTTCCGCTCATGATGATGCTGAGCATGGTGGGTCCGGCGATTGTAACCGGGAACACCTGCGTGCTCAAACCTGCGAGCGTCAATTCCATTCTTGGCGTCAAATTTGTCGAAATACTGGAAAAAACCGGCATTCCCAAAGGAGTCGTGAACCTTGTTACCGGTCCCGGCGGCCAAGTAGGCAATGCCCTGGCGACGCATCCGGGTGTGGACATGGTGCGGTTCACGGGCGCGACGGATACAGGGAAAGTCATTCTTCAGGCCGCAAGCCAGACCACCAAAAAGTGCGTCATGGAACTCGGCGGCAATAATCCGATTATCGTCTGCGAGGATGCCGACGTGGAAAAGGCGGCTCGATTGCAGGCGGGCAGACATTACGGCAACAGCGCCCAGAACTGTTCAACGCCGGGACGCTACTATGTTCAGGAAAAAGTGTACGACCAATTTGTGGAGGCATTTGTAGACGAAGTTAAGAAGATAAGGGTCGGATTGCCGTGGGAGGAATCGACCACCATGGGGCCGATGGCTAACCTCCAGCAGCTTGAGCACGGCGATCCGACCCGCCGACCCCCCCGGGAGGCCGGCGCGGGCCTCGTAGGCGGCGCCGCGCGGCCGACGCATCCTCCGCTGGACAGAGGCTATTTCCTGATGCCTACGGTTGTGGTCGACTGCAAACATGAGATGACCATTGCGAGAGAAGAGATTTTCGGGCCGGCCGCCTGCATATTGAAGTACTCCACGGACGAAGAAGCGATACGGCTCGCCAACGACTCCAGCTATGGACTGTGTGCGGGAGTCTGGACAAAAGACGGGAGCAGAGCCTTGAGAATCACCGACGAACTCCGCGTGGACAGCGTCTTCATCAATATGCCGAGAATGATGACTCCCGAGTTCCCGTGGGGCGGCAATGTCAAAGAGAGCGGAATCGGCAAGTCGGATTCGGTCTGCGGCATGGAGGAATTTACCGATCTGAAATTTATCTGTATCTCGTTCGCATGATTTGCTGAATACAGCGGCTCCGCCGGGAGCAAAACGGGTGCCCAAGGCTTTTAATTCCAAGGAATCGGGGCAACGGCCCGAAAGCGCTCTGCCTGCAGAGCATGGACGTTAACTGTAATTATAAGTTCGGCAGCGGGAGAAGAAGCTCTCTTTTATCGGGTCAGCTTCGCCAGGGCGGTGTCGATTTTCTGCACCGCCTCTACGCTGTCTTTGTTGACGTCCTCAATCCGCTTGGAAAGCATCCGCGCGCTGTCGGCGGTTTCCTTGACTGCCTGGGCTACTACCGCAAAACCTTTCCCGACATCTCCGGCGCGTGATGCTTCAATGCTGGCGTTGATTGAAAGAAGCGTGATGTTGACCGCGACTTTATCCACCTCTTTGGACGATTCCTGGATAATCCTGCTGTTGTCGGTGAGCGTTCTTTTTATGGTGTTTAGTTCGCTTACAATCTCGCGATTGAGGTTTTCTCTCATTCCGTCAAGCAGATCAAAGAAGAACAGCGATACCTGGTAATTGATGACGTGTGCGCCGGGGGGGCATTTTTGGTGAAGCACCTGGAGCACCTTTTCGTCCCCTGTCGCGTCAAAAATATACTGGGCCGGATACTTTCTAAGCGCCTCATCAATATCGAGAAGAGCGGGGATGTGGTTGGTTTTCGCAAAACCGAAGGCCAGAGGTGTGGTATCTTTGTCAACGATGTATTTAATGTCGACGGAACCGCTTTTAAGAAGGCTCTCAAGAAAGGCTCGACCGCGTTTGCCGGCGCCGATAATGCCTGCCGTGATCTTATTTGTCTTTTCCATTTTGCTTAAACCACTCATTGTCTGCTTTATGGTACCAAGAGAAACCACAGGAACCTGACATCTGCCCTGATTTAGGGCCGCGTGCGCGAACGCAGGATATCATCAGCGGCTCAAAAATCAGACTAAAATTGTCGCAAATCTTCTTGCGTTTTACATGTTAAACCTGGATTTCAGGAATGAGGCAATGGGTGTCCAAAGCAAGGCGTCGACGGTGCAACAGCGCTCGGTCCTTCAGTCAATTGCTCCGACTCTTTTGCCGCAGCAACGCACGTTCTATGATACGCTTCCTGGTCTTGTGGTTTTTGCACGGGCAAGGAAGGGAACGCTTTGAAAAGACCGAAACCGGGGAATCGAGTCGTACTTGTAAAGGAACCTCCGCATCTTTTTCACGGGCTATCCGCGAAAGAGCAGGAAGCTATTCTTGAAATAATCGGCAAGCCCATCCTGCTGGTTGGATATGACGCCGATGACAGGGCGGAGCTCCAGTTTGTCGATCAGAACAAGATCATACATTTTATATATGTGGATCCCATTTACATAAAGATCGCGCGATAGCCGGACAGTCCGCGAAGCATTCTGGATTTTTGCGGCAATCGGTCGGGATTGTCAATTTTGGTGCAACCGGCAAATTTGGGGTTGCGGAATTTCTCCCCCATCGGTAAAGTATT
>CAZLHW010000364.1:0-553 GCA_964559085.1 uncultured Acidobacteriota bacterium
GGGCTTGCACCTCTGCAGCAGATGATGACCCAGTCCGGCATGACACAAGAGGACTTGGATAATCTCAACTCCCAGATGTCCGAGATATTTGGGAACATGAGTATGGATGACTTTATCCAGTCTCTGCCCAGCGAAGCAAATGGGGATAAATATGACGACGCCGACAAGAACGCTATGCTCCGCTTCATGAATGCAACCTTCCCGGGCTTTGGCGCCAATAGCGAAAAGGCCGGTGAGGGAGAAAAGGCGGCCAACAAGGTTAAGAACGAGCCTCCGAAAACAGCCAAACAACCTCGTAAGAATCTCAATACCTTTGGCACCAACCTTAATGATAAAGCCGCTTCCGGCAATATCGACAGGGTGATCGGACGGGAAAAGGAGATCGAGCGGGTGATTCAGATTCTCAACCGCCGTACCAAGAACAACCCTGTTCTGCTGGGCGAGCCCGGCGTCGGTAAAACCGCCATTGCCGAAGGCCTTGCCCTGAGGATCGTGGAGATGAAGGTTCCTTCCAAGCTTGCTAGGAAGGAGATCTACCTCTTGGATCTTGCGG
>CAZLHW010000364.1:563-1378 GCA_964559085.1 uncultured Acidobacteriota bacterium
CGTTCTGCGGCCAGTTCGAAGCGCGCATGAAGGCTATTGTCGACGAAGCAACGGCCGATCAGAACATTATTCTGGTCTTCGACGAGATTCATAGCATCGTGGGTGCCGGAGAGGCAGAAGGCGGCGCTATGAATGCAGCCAATATTCTAAAGCCGGCCCTTGCCAGAGGCGATGTGCAGATTATCGGCGCAACCACGTTGGAGGACTATAGAAAACACATCGAGAAGGATTCGGCCCTTGAACGCCGTTTCCAGCCGGTCATGGTGAATGAGCCCACCATAGAGGAGTCCATCGAGATTCTCAAGGGCGTCCGGGAATACTATCAGGATCTCCATCAGGTGACCTATTCCGATGAGGTCATCGCCTTTGCCGTCAAGATGTCGGCACGATATATCCATGACCGCTTCCTGCCCGACAAGGCCATAGACGTGATTGATGAGGCGGGCTCTCGGGTCAATCTAAAGAACCAGGGAAGCCTTGAGCTTGAGGAACTTAAGGGCACTCTTAAAAATATTCAGGAAAAGAAGGAGCAGGCCGCCCTCAAGGATGACTACCAGAAGGCTGCCGACTATAAGGTAGAGGAATGCAGACTCTTAGATCGCATCCGGGAGCTTGAAACGGCCCTGGGAACCCTGGACGTGACCGTGGAGGATATTGCCAGCGTCATTGAAGGCTGGACAGGGATCCCGGTTCAGCGGGTCACCGAGGGTGAGGCATCCAAGCTTTTAAAGGTTGAGGAAAGGCTTCATATGAGGGTCATCGGCCAGGATAAAGCGGTATCCCGCCTTGCCAGAGGCAGTTGGCGGTCCCGTTCC
>CAZLHW010000364.1:1388-4561 GCA_964559085.1 uncultured Acidobacteriota bacterium
GCACTTGCCTTTGAGCTTTTTGGAAGCGATGATGCCATGATCAGGCTGGACATGACTGAATATAAGGAGAAGCATACCGTTTCCAAGCTGATCGGTGCTCCTCCCGGATATATCGGCTTTGATCAGGGTGGGCAGCTCACCGAAAAGGTCAGAAGAAAGCCCTATTCGGTACTGCTTCTGGATGAGATTGAGAAGGCACATCCCGATGTTTTCAACACCCTGCTTCAGATCATGGAGGATGGCCGCCTTACCGACAGCACCGGTCGTACCGTAGGCTTTGAAAATACCATCATCATTATGACCTCCAATGCCGGAACAGGTCTTCGATCCAACGGCATCGGCTTCAACAGGGAGGGCTACGAGGCTTTAGAGAAGAAGGTCAACAATGCCATTCGCGAGATCTTCCGCCCTGAGTTCTTGAACCGCGTGGATGAGATCATCGTGTTTGAAGAACTGAGCCGTGACCAGCTGGGGCAAATCGCCGAGATCATGCTCCGGGAAGTGGAAGGCGATGTCCGGGAAAAGGGCATGCATATTACCTTCGATGCCGAGGTTAAGAGCTTCCTGATCGATAAAGGCTTTGATCCCAAGTACGGTGCTCGTCCTTTGAGGAAGACCATTCAGCGTTATGTGGAGGATGAGTTGTCCGAAATGTATCTTTCAGGCCAGATCAAGGAAGGCGCTGCCATCCATGCACGGCTTGAGGGAGATAAGATCGCCTATGATGTAGACTATCTGCCCGAGAATCCATAAGCATTTTTGGCTTCGTTTCAAAGGATGGAGCCATAAACCCGTTATTGCCATAAAAGCTTGAAGCGAATAAAAACCCCGCGCTTTTGAAATTCTATTAAAAGATTTAATAAGCGCGGGGTGTTTTTATGGATACAGCAATCAAAAAGTCAAAGCTCACACGATATCTGGTTTTATCGGCTCTTCTACTGGTGATAGCCGTCGTGGCTGTCCTTTATTTCCTGGTGTGGAGCAAGGAGGAAGAGAAGCCCCTAAGGGGTACGTATGTCATTTCAGAGCACTGTGAGGTAACTCAAATATGAGCAAGGATATAACCAAGCATGAATATCAGCAACTGGTTGATAAGGCAGCTCCGCCCTCAAAGTCTATCAAGAATAGCATCGCCGCCTTTATTACCGGCGGTGTTATCTGTGCCATAGGCCAGATCTTCCTGAACATCCTGTTGAGTCTGGATGTGGATGATGAGACGGCCAAAACGCTGACCACCGTCATCATGATCTTTTTTGGTGCGCTGCTGACCGGACTTAATGTGTATGACAATATCAGCAAATTCGGTGGTTCAGGTGCATCCATTCCGGTAACAGGCTTTTCAAATTCAATTGTTTCGCCGGCCATGGAGTATAAAAAGGAAGGCTATGTGATGGGTGTTGGTTCCAAGATGTTTCTGATCGCAGGTCCTGTTTTGGTTTATGGCATTGTGGCATCGGTAGTGGCAGGGCTGGTCTATTATCTCTGGAACCAGGTCATGTAAGCCTTTTCCGCAAGAAAGGGATCACATTCATGAGACTATGTTTAGGATGGTGTTGGAATGAGTACGAGAACAGGTTCACAAACCGTTATCATAAGCACCCCGCCTTTCATTCTGGGCGGTGCTTCCATTGTAGGCAAAAAAGAGGGGGATGGTCCTTTAGCCCGGTACTTCGACGAGATCATCGATGATGAGTATTATGGTGAAAAGAGCTTCGAGAATGCCGAAAGCCGGTTTTTAAGGGATACCTTCATCAAGTCCCTGGAGAAGTGCGGCAAATCGGCGTCAGATATCCATTTCATTATTTCAGGCGATCTTCAGAACCAATGCACGGCGGCCAGCTATGCCTTCAGGGATGTTGGCGTTCCCTTCATCGGCATCTTCGGTGCCTGTTCAACCATGGCCGAGTCCCTTTCACTGGGAGCCATGCTCATTGACAGCGGTGCCGCTGAGATGACGGCCTGCATTACCTCCAGCCACTTCTGCTCGGCCGAAAGACAATTTCGATACCCGCTGGAATTCGGGTCTCTGAGAACCCCTACCTCTCAGTGGACTGTAACGGCAGCAGGCAGTATTTTGCTGGGCAAGCAGGGCCAGGGCCCAAGGATAACCCATGTGACCACAGGCAAGATTGTGGATTTAGGGATCAAGGATGCCAATAATATGGGCGCAGCCATGGCCCCGGCGGCTGCCGATACCATTACAGCCCACCTGAAGGATACGGGACGTACTGTAGACTACTACGACTTGATCCTAACCGGTGACCTTGGCATCTTCGGTAAATCCATGTGCATCAGACTTTTAAAGGATATCGGGATAGATCTGGGTGACCGCTACAACGACTGCGGCTGCATGATTTATGATCTTGAAAAGCAGGATGTGGTTTGCGGCGGGAGCGGCTGTGGCTGCAGCGCCGCAGTTTTATCAACCTATGTGTTGGAGCTTCTGAACCAGAAAAAGATCAACAAGGTTCTCTTTGTAGCCACGGGCGCGCTGTTGAATACCACTCGGACACAGCAGGGCGAAAGCATCCCCAGTGTTGCCCATGGGGTAAGCATTGAAAACTGACCGGCAGGAGAGAAGACGGCTTTTTAATGGCCAGGGTAGGTTCTTTTCTGATATTGGGCATTACTTGAATGATCTATCCAAGATGGACTTAAGGAACTATGAAAATTACGCAAATTCTGATAATATGGAGGGTGATTATGGTCGATATCATTAAGGCATTCATAACCGGAGGCATCATCTGCGTGATAGCGCAGATACTTGTCGATTTCACCAAGATCACGCCGGCGCGAATCATGGTCATCTACGTTGTGGCAGGTGTCATTCTGGGTCTGTTTGGCATCTACCCTCTCATCGTAGAGTTCGGCGGTGCCGGAGCGACCATCCCCCTTTCGGGCTTTGGGAACGTTCTGGCCAAGGGCGTGATGGAGGATGTGGACAAGGAGGGTCTTCTGGGTGCTCTCACCGGTGGTGTCAAGGCAGCCGCAGCGGGTATCGCGTCGGCCATAACCTTTGGTTATATCATGGCCATTGTTTCAAAGCCAAGGCTGAAGAGTTAAAATATGAGGCATAAGCGCAAAAGGGGAAAGCAAAATGAGTAATGAACAAAAGAGAACACAAGAGGCAAAGAAGAAGAGAAAGAGCAAAAAAGCAAGCAATCGCAGCGCCA
>CAZLHW010000365.1:0-4552 GCA_964559085.1 uncultured Acidobacteriota bacterium
GGCCCGCGCTGTCGACGCCTGGGGAGAGACCCAACCGGCCCTGCTGTTCACATCGCTTCACCCCGATACGTACAAGTTTCTTTTGAATGTGGAGACGGGAGACCAGGCCGCGATACAGTCCGATGCCTGTCATTGCCCCTGGGAAAAAATGGGCTTCCATCGGCGCGTGTCCAACGTGCGCAGTTTCGAAAAACTGACGCTGGAAGGAATGAGCCTCGTCGCCGACTTTCTTGCCGAACTGGTAGAGGAAGGTATTCCGTCCCGCTGCGGTGGAACTCCGGCGGACTATCAATTCACGGAAGAGGAAAATGACGACGGAGTCACCCGGCTGGTGCTCTCCGTCAATCCGGCGATTCCCATGGATTCCGACAGCATCCGGGACGTTGTGCTGGAGTTGTTTGATAAGAAGTTTGAAATCGCCGGCACGCTTCTGCTCCATGCCGCTTCCATTTCCGTCCGAAGAGAAATGCCGACGCTCACCGGAAGTGGAAAAATGCTGTCCGTGCGGACAGCCGCAAAGGGTAAATCCAAATGAATACACTCCTCATTCGTTAAGCAATGCATTCGGACACTCCTGCCATAGAAGATTTGTGCCGGGCCATCGACCCCAAAGATTATGTTCCCCAGGCTTGGACCGACTGGATGTCCCGGGGCGACACAATAAATCTTGTGGCAACGATGGCCAACCGGGTTGTGGGATGCGCGCATGGCAGGGTTCTTGTCCTTTCCGACGCATGGTCCCAGGCAGTGCGTGTTCATCCGGAAATGCGGCGTTCCGGCATCGGGCTGAGACTGATGGATTCCATTGAAAAGGCATTATTGCGCCGGGGAGCCACCGCAGTATTTGGCAACATCGGCACTTTCAATGGACCTTCGCTAGCCTTCTTCACCCGGCAGAACTGGCACATTGTCTGCACCATAAAGCGCCGGACGGCAACACATCGGATCGGCTTGCCGGGAGAGAGCATCCCTGTGACTCGGGGGGAAATTTTCAAACTGGTCACAAAATTCCCCGTGCTCGCCAGCATGGAAAAACCGGCCTATTTCAAGCGTGTCTATTTCAGAATGAACGAGGAGTATCTTGAAAAAGCCATATCCAGCCGGTCGGTGCGAATCGCGCCCGGGAGAGATGCTGTTGCTTTTCTCGATCCCCGCGAAGACGACACGAAGAGACTCTGGGTCACGGCGCTGGCCGGTTCCAATAAGGGCATGAAACAGTTGATTGAGGCATTGATAGCCGAAGCATCCTCTCTCGGCTCCGAGCTTATCGTTGACAGTCCGGATATCCCCGAGATTCAGGCATTCCTGGACGCCCATCAATTCGAACCGCATCAGAAGAACGGCGCCTATCACGTGGTAAAAAAGGAATTGTCCCAATAGCCTGAAGGCCGCTGCTACTCGTAGAGCAGATAGGGCGCGCGGCGGCGCCTAAAAGCATCCACATCGGGCTGCCAGCTCTCCCGTATCCGGTCCGGCGGCACGCCCTGCCAGATGGAGTCGGGGATGGAGCGCCCTCCGCAAAGGATCTCAATGGGCAGCCTTTTGTGCTCGTATTCGTAGGGGGGGTTGCGCCACCTGAAAAACTCTGGATACAGCGCGCGGGCAACCGAAAGAACCGCTATCCCTGTCAGATACGGTTCGAAGACGGAGCGATCAAGAACATGTATTTGGACGCCGCCGCACGTTTCGCCGGCCCACTTTTGGAAAGTCGGCTGAAAATAGGCCGCGCGGAACAAAACACCGGGAAGGCGAAGCGCATTCAATCGGGCCGCATAGGTCCGGCTGTTGATGAAGGGCGCCCCGATCAGCTCGAACGGGCGCGTTGTTCCCCGCCCTTCCGAAAGGCACGTTCCCTCGACAAGAACGGTGCCCGGATAGACAACGGCGGATTCGAGAGTCGGCAGATTCGGCGAAGGCATTACCCAGGGCAGACCGGTTTGATCGAACCAATAGTCGCGGCGCCACTGTTCCATCGGAACAACGGCCAGGTCGCAGCCGATCCCGAATTCGGAGTTTAAAAATAATGCCAATTCCCCCGTCGTCATCCCATGCCGCATCGGAATCGGATAAAGCCCGACGAACGAGCTGAAAGCCGGATCGAGCAGGTTTCCTTCCACCTGACGTCCATTGACCGGGTTGGGCCGGTCCAGTACGACCATGCGCTTTCCAAAGGAAGCGCAGGCCTCCATGCAGTAGGCCATCGTGTGAATGAACGTATAGACGCGCGTGCCGACGTCCTGGAGGTCAAAGAGAAGCACGTCGATGTCGCGCAGCATCTCCTCGGTGGGACGACGGGTTTCGCCGTAGAGGCTGTAAACCGGAAGCCCGGTATCCGGGTCCTGATAAAATTCCGATTCAATCATGTTGTCCTGCTTCTCTCCGCGCGCTCCGTGTTGAGGGCCCAGAAGGGCTTTCAATTCAAAGCCGCCGGCTGCCATAAGAGCATCTCCGGTGTGGCGGTAATCGGGCAGAATGGAAGCAGGGTGGACGACGGCGCCGACGCGGGCGCTTTTTATCAGATCTCTCCGTGTATCGAGAAGCACCTCGATTCCCGGCCGGACAGTCACGCGGTCCTCCTCCCTCATGCCGGCTAACGCGATTTTTCCGATGCGTTCAGCCGGGAAAAATTGCTATAGTTGAAACGCCTTAGCTTGCGCTACATCGATTTTTGACCATGGAAATCTGAAGCCGGGAAATTGCGACTTCCCGCACGCAGGCTTCTGGGGACAGTTGACCCGGCGTTTTCCGTATTTGAGCGCCAATGGAACATACGCTTGTATTGAATGCCACTTACGAACCCATCAACATTATTTCCTGGAAGCGCGCCCTGAACCTGCTCTACCAGGGGAAGGTTGAGGTTCTGGCGGAATATGATCGCGAAATCCACAGCATTCGCTTTACCATAAGAATGCCCAGCGTCCTCCGACTGCTGAAGTATGTAAAGATCCGAAAAAATCTCCAGCACGTCAAGTTCTGCAGAGCCAATATCTATGCGCGGGATCATAACACCTGCCAATACTGCGGCCAAAAATTTCATACGGAAGATCTGACCTTTGACCACGTCAAACCCGTTGTCAAGGGCGGGGGCAAAACATGGGATAATATTGTCACCTGCTGTTTCGATTGCAATCATCGCAAGGGAGGGCGCACCCCCGAAGAAGCAGGCATGCGATTGATACGTCAACCGAAAGAGCCGGAGTGGGCCCCCAGCCGTCTGCATATCACCATCGGATTCCGCTCTGCGCCGCAAGCCTGGCGCGATTACGTCTATTGGAATGTTGAGTTGGAAAACGACGGGTGAACCTTTCCGGCGCCCGAATTGCCCGCCACCCCAAGAAATTTCGAAAACCAAAAATTCCGCGAAATAAAAAGCCCCTCTGCGAAACAACATACCTGCAATGCCGCAGCGTTGCCGCGCAGAGAGGGAGCGATGCAAACAGAAGGCGACTCAAAGATAAGAGACGCAATTGAGATAACGCTCCTGCCGGGAGTAGGCGCGCAAACCCAGAACCGCATCTGGCAAAGCCTCTCCGATGTTTCCAGCCTGTTCTCCATGAGTGATGCCTCGCTGGCGGCGCTGGGAATCCCGGACGAAGCTCACGCCTTGATAAGATCCCGGGGATACCAGGCAACCGCAGCGGAAATCTATGATTGGGGGATCCGCGAAGGTTGCCGATTCCTGGTGCGCGGCGGCCCGGAATACCCTCCTCTTCTGGAAGAGATCTACAATCCTCCGCTCGTTCTTTATGCCCGCGGCCGACTTGAGGTTTTGCAGATGCACTGCATTGCCATAGTCGGAACCCGAAAACCCACCCTTTATGGATTGCAGATGGCACAAGGATTGGCTTCCGACCTCGGGAGCCGTGGAATAGGCATTACCAGCGGACTGGCCCGAGGCATTGATGCGGCGGCGCACAGAGGCGCCCTCGAAGGCAAAGGCTTCACTATTGCGGTTCTGGGCTGCGGGATTGACATTGTCTATCCGAGGGAACACCGACAGCTTACAAACAGAATTGTTGAAAATGGATTGATCCTCTCCGAATTCCCTCCAGGCACCTCCCCCTCGCCTCAGAACTTTCCAGTGCGCAATCGAATCATCAGCGGCCTGGCGCTGGGAACCGTTATTGTCGAGGCCAGCGAATACAGCGGATCTTTGATCACAGCGCGGTTGGCCATGGAACAAAATCGCGAGGTCTTTGCCGTCCCCGGCAACCTGACATCCCCTCAGAGCTTCGGGCCGAACTACCTGATCAAACAGGGAGCAAAGCTGGTCCAGTCCTGGCGAGACGTCGTCGAGGAGCTGCCTGCCGAAATACGGCACGAAATGCTTCTGAAGGAGGATTTGAGCCCCTCTCCAAAATCCGAATCCGATCCGGGGCTTCTGTCGGATGATGAAAACCGGCTTCTGGGGCTGCTTAAAACGGATGCAGCGATTCAATTCGATAACCTATTGCGGTTAAGCAACCTGACGGTTTCGAGCCTCAGCAACCTGATATTAAGCCTGCAAATGCACGCGCGCATTCGCCAGCTTCCCGGCACCCTATAAGTAAAA
>CAZLHW010000366.1:0-4550 GCA_964559085.1 uncultured Acidobacteriota bacterium
GTCTTCCCGAGCGAACCGGTGATCGTGAGGTCACCGCCGGAGTTGTTGTCGTTGGCTCGCAACTCGCTGATCGTCAAGCGGCAGTATTACGTCGAATGGCTGAACAATCCGCCGCAGATTTTTTCCATCGCGGCCCGTCTGGCCCATCATCCGCCCGAGATCGTCCGGCGGTGCAGGGGCTATTTCACCAGCATCGGGGTCAACAATTTCCGCAGCGGCGGCGGCAACGTCGAGGGCGCCGGCGTCTCCGAGGGCATCAACGCCATGCTCCTGCAGAGCCAGGAGGGGGTCTTGCGCTTGTTCCCCTGCTGGCATCATCCGGATGCCAAGTTCGTTTCGATCCGCGCCGCCGGGGCGTTTCTGGTCTCGGCCCCCAAAAAGAACGGCGTCTGCCGGCCGGTCATCATCTTCAGCGAGAAAGGCAAGCCGTGCAGTATCCTCAACCCGTGGCCGGGACAGACCTTGACCGTCGATGACGGGCAGGGCAACAAGTCCGCCATCACCGTGGAGCAGCGGCTATACGGACAGATTTGTACATTCCCGACCGAGGCCGGCAAGACATACACCGTCACGTCCGCCGAAGGATTGCCTGAAGTACAGCTGTTTTGGAATGCGGCTCTTTACAGGCCTGTCACTTCGTCGACCAACTTCAAGCCTGAGAAAGAGATCAACAACTGGGACGTCGCCAAGCTGACCGCCGGCGTCCGGATCAACACGCGGATGTGGCATCGCGGCTGGAGCAGCGAACTCTACGAGGATGGCGCCCGTACCGAGTGGGTCCAGGTGGACCTCGGTCAACCCGTGGACACCAAAGTCATCCGCCTCTGGCCTCTCGATCACGGCGACGCCTGGCAGCATACGCATTGCTCCGAGCCTTTTGTGGAATCGACCGAGATCGACCAGTCCTACGACGGCTTCCCGCTGGATTTCCGCATCCTGGTGTCCGTGGATGGGGTGGCTTGGGAAGAGGTCGCCAAGAGGGAACGATTCCGTCGGCCGGCCACCGGGCCCGAGGATTCCGACCGAAAACCCAAGGATGTGACCGGACCGGAGATCTTCGAATTCGACCAGAAATCGGTCCGTTATGTGAAGGTCGAAGCCTCGCGTCTGCGAAGGACCCGTTACTTCGGCGGCAAGTATGCGATGCAGCTGGCGGAGATCGAGGTCGTGCGAGCCGGTTACTCGGCGGCCATGCCGTGAGGCCCAACCCATGGGGTCCGAGCGTTTTGTGCTGGAGCGGGCCGTCGCGACCGACGCCGCGGAGATTCTCGGGATTCTGTAAGAGAACCCTCTTCCCGGGCCGATCTCATTGATCTACACTCGCCGTCCCGAGGCCTATCGTTCCTTCATGTCCGAGGGTCGGGACGCTCGCGTGATCGTTTGTCGCGATACTCAAGACGGGCGTATCGCGGCCCTGGGCGCCGGTGCGGTCCAGGATTGTCTTGTCGCGGGGCGTCCTGACAGGGTCGCGTATCTGTTCGGCCTGCGTTTCCGTCGGGAGTACCTGAAAAAACGGGTCATCCTACTTCTGCCCGAGGCATACCGTTTGATCGTCGAGCATTTCCAGGAGCAGGGCGTTCGCCATTTCCTCGCGGTGATCCTTGCGGACAATTTTCCGGCTTTGCGTCTGCTGACGGGAGAACGGTCGCGAATGCCCAAGAACACCTTACTTCGCACTAATCAAACGGTGACAATTCTGACCCGTCGGCGGGCCCCTTCGTTGCCGGAGTCCTTTCGGTTTCGCCGGGCTACGCCGGGGGATCGTGAGGCCATTGAAGAGTTTTTGACGACCGAGGGAGGACGCTGCAACTTCTTTCCTTGTCGGATCGGCGATGTGCTCGATCGACATCCCGAACTATCCTGGGAGTCCTTCTATCTCTTGACAGATCGGCAGGGGAGCTTCCTGGCGTGCGGCGCCGCGTGGGATCAGGTCTCGCATAAACAGTACATCGTCGCCGGATATAGGGGTGCGATGCGCTGGTTGTCTCTCGTCTCCCCGCTCCTGCGAGCGGTCGGCTATCCGCCCATGCCCAAACCCTCGACGACCTTGCGGTTCTTCCTCCTGGCTTTCTGGTGCGTCAAGGACAACCGGGAGGAATACCTCCGGTGGTTTCTAGACGGTCTTGCCCATGCGGGCCGAGATTATCCATATTTCGTGGTCGGCGTTCCGGAGGCCCATCCCCTGGGGCCCTCGCTGAACCGATGGAAGTTTCTCGGTTACGACAGCCATGTCTATCTGGTGGGCGATCACATCACGTCCGAGGATACGGCCCGCCTGGGAAAGTCCCTCTACCTCGAGTGCGGCTGGCAGTGAAACCGGCGCAAGCGGTTATCCCTGTCGGATCTGGGAAACCACCGTGGCGTACTTGCGGTGCCCCGGTTTTCTGGGGATGTCTTCCGCCGTCTCCAATTCGACACTCACCTGGTTTTTCAAAATGGTGTTGAACCGTTCGAGAATGCGTCGCCCGAGTTCTCCATCCGGCGAGAAGGACATGCCTTGGGCCTCTTTCGTGCGATCCTTCACCAGCAAGACCCGGACGTGGTCCGGCCGCTCCTGGCGGATTTGGAACTTGTTCAAGTGCGGGACATCCTCCAGGGCCAGTGTCAGGCTGTACGGATGCACGGTCTGCCCGTTGGGCAAGACGACCGAGTCCGCCATTCGGCCCTCCAACCTCGCCAACAGCGGCAGGGGCCTTCCACAGGAACAGGGTCCCTGCTTGCGGATTGCGTAGTCGCCCAGACCGTCGTAGCGGATCAGGGGCGTCGCCCGGTTGAAGAGATCGGTGACCACGACGCGACCGGTCTGACCGTCGGGGACTTCCTGCCCCTGCGAGTCGAGCAATTCGACCAGGACCTTCCACGTGAAGATGTGCAGTCCTTCATGTCGCGGACATTCGCAAGCGATGAAACCGAACTCGACCGAGGCGTAGGAATCCAGCAGGTCGGTCCCGAAGGTCTCCCTGACCATCGTTCGCAGATGAGGGTCGGTGACTTCGCCTGTGGCGAAGATGAGCTGGGGCCGATGCATTCGAATGCCGGCTTCCCGGGCCGTGATGCAGACGTTGCGAAGAACGCTGGCGTACGTGTGAAGGTAGCGGGGTTTCTTCGCATTGATCTGTTCGATGTGGACGCCGGGCGGCAGGAGGCAGTCCACGACTGTGTGTCGCATCATCGGGAACAGCCTTGCGTAAAGCGTCTCATAGGCCAGTTCGTTGTTCACGAAGATCGACATGAACATGATGTTGCGACGCAGCAGGCGGTCGCGCACCGCCCGAGGGAACGTGACGGGCGGCATTCCCCCCATGTAGCGGGGTTCGCTCAGCGCCAGATCGATCATCGCCTTGTTGAAATCCACGAACAAGCGAACCGGGGTGCCGGTGGAACCGGAGGTGCCGACTGTGAAACATTCCTCGGGGGGAAACTCACGGGAGCGGATGGCGGCGGGGAAGCCCTGACGCAAGTCGTCCTTCGTGATGAGGGGGAGCTTCTGGAGATCGGCGACGGTTCGAATGTCGTCGGGACGCACGCCGCTTTGTCGCCACTTCTGGCGGTACAGCTCGACGTTGTCATATGCATATCGGACGATCTCTTTCAGACGTTGCTGCTGGAACTCCTGCAATCGGCGTTCGTCGAACCGCATGAGCTCGCCGACTCGACGCAGGGTTCGCGTGTACGGGATCGCGTAGGCGATGTTGTCCCAGCCCAACTGTTTCAGGACGCGACGTCCCACACCACGTCCTCCCATCCCGGACTCCTTGGCATAATATCTTGTGTGGGTGTCTAGACCTCCAACGATGTCACTCCAGCAGGATGTCCACCTCTGCCACAGCGGCGAAGGGCCGGCCTTGGACTTCGCTCAGGGCGACCAGCTTGAGGAATCTCGCCTCGACGGGTTCCTCCAGCCGGATCGTCTTCAATTGAGCGTCGTTGGGCCATTGGCCGGAAGCGATGGGTTCCCCCCACGGTTTTCCGACGACGCTTGCGTAGAGTTCGAACCTGGCGATGCGTCCGTTGGTCATATCCTGGCGGGGGAGGACCGTCAGGCCTCGGATGCGAACGGGTTTCTTGAGGTCCAAGATCAAATGATGGGGCGGTTGGGCCATGGGCTCCCAGTTTGTGTGCCAGATCGTCGAAGGATTGCCGTCAATCGCCAGATCGGGGCCGTGGCTGGGGTGGTGGTTGCTCGCCACGGCGCCCGCGCCGAGTTTCTGTAGCGGGCTGGGTTCTCGGAAGAGCCCTCGCAACTGTTCGACCGTCATGTTGAACCGAGGCGAGAATTGATCCGTGTCCATGTATGCCAGCAGGCTGCGTCGCATCTGCCGGGCGACGGGCCGCTTGTCCAGGTCGTTCGTCAAGTCGCTGCTGCACGCCAGCAACTTGCCGTGGCCCACCCGGACCTCGAAGATCAGGGCGAGCTTTCGCGCCGTGACCCAGTCGTCGATGACTTGCACGACCGGTTTGAGGGCGCGGTGCTCGGTCAGGATGAACGGCGCGGCGCCGTGGATCAGTGCCCACCACTGCCAATTTGTATGAAATTCCGTGGGGAACTG
>CAZLHW010000367.1:0-4525 GCA_964559085.1 uncultured Acidobacteriota bacterium
GATATGGGAAATCCGGTCCTTCCGCCGGATATCAATGAAAGTATGCTGCATTTTCATTCCACCGGGGGAAAGATACGCTTCGGCCTGCTGGCGATTCGCAACGTCGGCGAAGCCGCCATCCGCTCCGTTCTGGAATACCGCAGCCGGCACGGAAAATTCCGAAGCCTGTTCCATTTTTGCGAGGAGGTGGATTCGCGCTCTCTGAACAGACGCGTGCTGGAGAGCTTGATCAAGAGCGGCGCGCTGGATTCTCTTGGCTGGAAGCGATCGCAGTACGCTGAAATGATCGACGTTGCCATTGAATATGGACAAAAAGCGCGCAGAGATCGTGAAAGCGGACAGAAGGGGCTTTTTGCGGCTCTGACCTCCGGGCAATCAGCCATTCCCGAACCCGAGCCTCCGGATATTCCCGAATGGCCCCCCGAACAACGCTTGGCTTTTGAAAAGGAGGCTTTGGGCTTCTACGTCTCCGGGCACCCGCTGGATCGCTTTGTGGAGGAGATTGGACGCTTCAGCAAAAAGAGCATTGCCGATCTCATCAGCGACGGCAAAAGCACGGACTGCAAGGTGGCCGGTATCGTTACCGATTTCAAACAGCGGCGCACTAAAAAGGGCGATTTGATGGCCGTTTTTACGCTGGAAGACCTGACAGGGGCCGTGGAGACCGTTGTTTTTCCCAATGCATATCCCAAATTTGAACCCTTCATGTCCGCGGATTTTCCGGTTCTGATCACCGGCCGATTTGAAGCAGAAGATGAAAAAAGTTTCAAGATCATTGCTTCCGATCTACAGCCTCTTTCGGGAATTTCAGAGCGAAGCGCCAAAACCCTGCTTATCTCGGCCTGCATTTCCAACCTTACTCCCGACTCTGCGGACCGTTTGCATCGCCTGCTGGAGAGCAATCGCGGGGATACCGGAGTGGATGTGGAACTCTATCATCCATCGGATTTCCGTGTTAACATCCAATCCTCTGATTTTGTAAAAGTAAAATCGAGCACGGAGCTGATAAGGCAGATTGAAGGCATTTGCGGGCCGGGTTCGGTGCATGTAATCAATTAGCGGAGTCCGCCGCAGCTCCAAAACGGAGATAAAAGATGGATATCGGCGAATCTGCATCCCGGGATGAAATAGAGCGCCTGCGAGCGGAAGTGGACCGGCTTCGAAAAGATGCCAAAGGTTCGGCATACAGAAGAACGCTTCTTGCGCGCCATGATTTGCGCCCCTATACCCTGGATTACGTGCATAGACTGTTTCGAGACTTCTCCGAAATTCATGGAGATCGGCGCTTTGGCGACGACCCTGCCATAGTTGCCGGTATGGCTGTCTACCACGGCACGCCGGTTATGATAGTGGGGCATCAGAAGGGCCGAGATCTGAAGCAGCGCCAGTTGAGAAATTTCGGGTGTCCGCAGCCGGAGGGTTATCGCAAGGCAATCCGGGCCATGAAACTGGCGGAGAAATTCTCCCGCCCCATCGTATGTTTTGTGGATACGCCCGGCGCTTATCCCGGAGTCGGCGCGGAAGAACGGGGGCAAGCCGAAGCCATCGCATATAACCTTCGTGAAATGGCTCGGCTTTCCGTTCCAATCGTCGTTTGCATTATCGGAGAGGGAGGAAGCGGAGGGGCCCTGGGCATTGCCGTAGGCAATCGAATCCTGATGCAGGAAAATTCAATCTATACGGTCATCACTCCTGAGGGATGCTCGGCTATACTCTGGAAAGATCAGGAACACGTGGAAGCCGCTGCCGATGCGCTCAAAATCACGGCCGCGGATCTGAAAGAACTGGGTGTCATCGACGAGATTGTGCCGGAACCTCCCGACGGCGCCCAATCGGACCCGGACGCTGCAGCCGATTTTCTGGATCGCCAGCTGCGGCCCTGCTTGGAGTCGCTGCTGTCAAAATCCGCGGCGGAGCTCCGCGAGGAACGCTATTTAAAATTCCGCCGGCTGGGTGCGATGGCGACCGTTGAGTTTTCAGGGTCGCAGACCCTGTAGCTGGGTGCGGTATAGAAATCGAACAATGCGGGCTCGTTCCGCCGCTGTTATGGCGAGAAATCGCATGCCCGTGCGGTATAGAATCTGATTTTCCGTCTGATACTCCGCATAGACGACAGTGCACGGGATGTTTATCGCGGCTCCGTCGTCCGGAAGCGATAACTTGATGTTGAGGAGTGTGCCCTCCGGAATCCTTTTGGCAAAACGGATCGAAATTCCGCTTGCGCTAAGGTCATTGCTGACCGTCTTCACTGCAAGAGGTGTTGTGACGTCGCTTCTGGGATCTTCTTTGTAGGAACCCACGACTTCGACCGGGATCAGGCATTTGACCCGGAAATCCTGGCGGCGCTGCACGGTGCTGATGGCGCTGCTCAATATTATGGTCAGTTCCGGCAACGGTTCCATCCGGCTTTCGTCCACCAGCCCTTTGAACACGTGCGGCGTCCCGTCCTTAATATAGGAGAAATCCAGAATCTGATCGGAATGCAGAAGCAGGCGCATTCCTCCGCTGGTGGGCCAGGCGACCACCAGACGACCCTCGGAAATATCATTCACCCGGCTGAAATAGGTCGGAGAATTCGGATCGTCGACGATCCGCACCTGCAGAATATCGTTGATGCTTAGCTGTGAGTTCAGTTCATCAATGAAATTGTCGCTTTTATCAGTCATAGCGCAAAAGCCGTGCAATTGCAGTGAAGTCCAGAAGGCGTCCCTTTACCGGTGCGCGGCACTCCGCCAAGGGAATTGGGTTTTCAGAATGACTAAACTCGTCCGAAATTCCTTTCAATTTCATAGGTTGTAAACCGGAGCACAATCGGCCTGCCATGGGGACAGTTTGTGGGAATTCGCGTCTGCGCCAGCTGGTCGAGAAGCCACTGCATTTTTTCAGGCGCAAGCGGCGTATTCACCTTTATTGCAGACCGACAGGCCGTACTGACTGCAATTCTTTATCTTATTTTATCGAAATACAACTTTATTTCTTAAATCTCGAGGCCCTGCAGAATTTCCTCAAGCAGCTTTCCACATTCCTCCGCCCCGGCGATGGCGGGCACCGATCGGATCAGAATGGATGTCCCTCCGAAAGGCTCCAGCTGAAATCCGTTTTGATTCAGCTCGGGCATGACTCTTTTCAGCAGCGCCATTTGATGCGGGGCGAGTTCCAGGGAAATAGGGACCAGCAATCCCTGCGTCTCAACGGCGCTGTTTTGCATGGCCCTGGCAAGCTTCTCATAGAGAATACGCTCGTGCGCCACATGCTGATCAATGATTAGCAAGCCCTGGTTGTCACAGGCGATGATGTAGCTGTCCTGCAGCTGTCCCAAAATCTTCAACCCTGCCGGCTGAAAAGGCCTTTTATCCTCTTCGGGCCCATGAATCAGCATTTCGGGCAAAAGCCGCATGGATGCATGCTCCGGCACGGGCTGCGCGGGGACCTCGGACAGCTCCCGGAAAGGATAATCGAGTGTCCTCTGCAAGGGGTTCGGAGAAACCGAAGGGGCTGTGAGGTTGAAGAGGCCGGTTCTTCGGCTATCCGGATTCTCCGGAGAGGAAGGCGGCATCGAATATTCCAGCATGGACGGACGACTGTCTCCATGTTGATACATGGGGATTGCGGGCCGCTGAATCAGCGCCTTCTGGATCGTTTCAAGCACGAGACGATACACGCGATTTTGTTCGCGAAAGCGAATTTCCGTCTTTGCGGGGTGTGCATTGACGTCGACTTCCTCATATGGCAGATCCAGAAAAAGAATAACGACCGGGTAGGCCGAGGCCGGGATGCAATTGCGATAAGCCTGGCGAACGGCGCCGGTGAGCACCTTATCGCGCACCATTCTCCGGTTCACATAAAAAAACTGGGAATAGGCGTTGGTGCGCTGTTCATGCGGTTTGGAACAGAAACCCGTAACCGTAACCGTCCCGTCGCGGCCGGAGAGTTCGGAAAGATTGTTCAAAAAACCATCGCCAAAAAGCTGGTAGATCCTTTCCTGAATCGCTTCTACCGCGGTGGCGTCAACAAGCGTACGGCCTTCGCTTTCCAGGGTAAAGCGGATCTCAGGGTGCGAAAGAGCGTAATGCGTAACAAGGCGGGCAATGTGTCCCAGCTCCGTGTCGTTCGACTTAAGAAATTTTCTCCTTGCCGGCAAATTATAAAAAAGATCGCGCACCGTAATCTCAGTGCCCTTATCCCAGGAAACCGGACGGACGTTGCGCAAAATGCCGCCATGAATCTCAATCTCGGTGCCGGAGAGTGACGAGGGTTCCGCATCGCGCGTTTTAAGCGTCAGCCTGGAGACGGACGCGATGGATGGCAGCGCTTCTCCCCGGAATCCCAGGGTGGCGATGGCAAGGAGATCCTCAGCGGTTTGCAGTTTGCTGGTGGCATGATGCTCGAAAGCCAGGATGGCATCATCCTGGCTCATTCCGTCGCCATCATCCCGGACCCGGATGAGCCGTTTGCCGCCCGATTGTACGCTGATATGGACAGAGACGCAGTGCGCATCCAGATAGTTTTCCATAAGCTCCTTCAA
>CAZLHW010000368.1:0-4514 GCA_964559085.1 uncultured Acidobacteriota bacterium
TCTGTTTCGCGCGGGCACACCCGGCGAGGCAGCAGCCAAAGCAGTGAAGGCAGGCATCCGCTGGGTGGCGATTAAGATGCAGAACGGGATGCTGGTGGCGGATGGGCGTTCGCAAAGCACGTTCAATGCGCAGGATCCGGAAGCCTACGTCAAAGCGTTCAAAGATGCGGGCGTGGCGGTATACGGCTGGCCTTATTTGTACGGATCGTCCACGTACCTCTACGACCGGGAGGTGGAAGCGTCGATCAATGCGATCAATCGTTTTCAGGTGGACGGGTGGCTGCTGGATATCGAGGGTCAATGGGAGGATCAGGGCAAGGCGGGCATGGCGGACGGGTACTGCACCCGTGTGCGGGCAGCTATCCCGGACACGGTCGGCTTCGGGTTATGCTCTTACCGTTTTCCGTCACTGCATGCTTCGGTGCCCTGGGCGGCGTTTCTGAAGCACATGGATTTTCACGCCCCTCAAGTGTATTGGGTGGGCAGCCATAACCCGGCTGTGCAATTGCAACGGTCGATCAAGGAATTGCAGGCAATCAAGAAGCTACCGTTCGTTCCGGTGGGCAGCGCGTATGCTGAGGGAAAATGGGCGCCAACAGTGGAAGACATTAATGCGTTCTACGGTGAGGTGATCGCTTCGAGTTGCCCCGCCTGGTCGTGGTGGGAGTGGAAGTTGGCTTACGAGCGCCCGGAGTGGTGGGACGCAATCAGCGCTCAGGCTTCGCCAGATGTGGAAGAGCCTCCGGTGGTGGTCGATCCGCCGTCGCTCGAACAACGGGTCACGGCGCTGGAACAGAGAGTGACTGCTCTCGAGAAGAAAGGATAGGTTATGGTTTACGAATTACTCGTAGCGCTTGTGTTCTGCGGCCAACTATTGGCCGCAGCCGTCATCGGTATTTTCTCGTCCGTCATCACCGGGTTGTTGAAGCACAGAGGCAAGGTAACCGACGGCAAGAGCTTCTACTTCGTGATGTTATTCAATGCGATTGGGTTGGTAGGGATATTCTTCTTGCGGATCATCACCCCCCAGTATTTTCTGTTTTACTCAGGCGATATGAACCTCGACGGATGGGTCAATTTCGGTTATTTCGTTATCGCCTTTGCAATCGCCTGCGCTGCGGCGAAGTGGATGTACGGCATATCTAGGAACACGATACCGGTCATCGGCAAGAGCCTGCGTAAAACGCTCGCCGATTATTTGAAAGAAAAGATAGAGGCACCTGATGACCCCCATACCCTACGGGCGCGGCTCACAAACTGCTCGCTTTCTTCGAGCTAATGCCCGTCGATATCGTGAGAGTCCGCACCGATGGAAACAGCGTCATCGTGTCACTCAGATACGAGACCGAACAAGCGCGCGCAGCAGAAGCAATCGAGTTGATCGGATATGACAGCGTCCGCAGTTGCCTCAGAGGATAAGCTATGGGCGATCTACGACTGCATGGAAACAGCCGGAGAGTTGCACGTCGCACCAATCGGAGACAGGAAACGGCATCAGTTGCGGATCAAATGCCGGTGCCGCCCCTCTCTGATGGTCGTCGGCGAGGCTATTATCGTCATCCATAATGCGTTCGACTTTCGGGAGATCGTCGAATGGCTGAACGAGAAAGAGGTGTAACATGCCAGGTAAACAGGTAAAGAACTGGGATAAATATCACGCCCTGCGAGAGAAGGGCAAGAGCAAGGAAGAAGCGGCCAGGATCGCCAATTCCGACGCCGGAAAAGGTAAGAGCAGCGGGAAAAAGAGGGGAAAGTAGATTATTTTTTACTGAGGTAAAGAATAACCAGGGTAGAAATAATTCCAACTGGCAAAGCCAGTTGGATACCGAGGAGTTGACCGCCTATGACACAGGCAATAAAGCCTGCGGCAGCCAGCTCGCGTTTATCTCTTTTTACCCCGGCGATTATGGGGATAAGACCGCATAATACGCCGATCAACAGAGCGCCCAACCAGCGGAGTTCGTTATTCCAGCTCGCGCCCACAGTGCTTACAAACCTTTGCTTCGATCAGGATTTGCTCGGCGCAGTACGGGCAGACTTTGTAATTTTCGGTTACCTTTTTGTTGACGAGCCAGATAAATACTCCACAGACCGGCACTGCCAGGATTGCACCCAGAATGAAGCTACTGACGATGCAGGATAGAAAACCCAAGAAACCTAATCCAGGTTTATTCTTCTTCGCGCCTGTGATCATGGTAATAGCCCCAAGTATCAATCCAACAGCCAACGCTCCCCATAGCGAATATACTCTATCTCCCATGTTAATATCCCTCTTTATATAGTTTGAACAACACCCCTATTGTATTCAGGTCAATCAAAAATGCAAGCGGAAATAAAAAGCCCTCTCAGCGAGGGCTATAGAAATTGCCCAGCATATTCTTTTTGAACATTATCCATACACCTCGACCGGCCTGCGGGTCAAGACCACACCTGCCGGCGTCACAACGCCCAGGGCAACGGCCAGCGCCAGGGCTTCGTTTGACGTGGACGCTCCCATCTTACGCCGGCTTCTGGCGACCAGTTCGGCGCACCAGCGGCGGGAGATGCCCAGGGCGAGGCAGATCTCTTTGACGGTCATGCCGTCGGCCAGACCCTGGAGCACCTGACGCTCACGAGACGTCAGCATCGTCGCTTCCATGCCCGTTGTCTCCCGCTGCGACGCTCAGTTTACAACGTGAGCGATGCCCGGCCCAGGCGTAGCGATTGCTGGCAACGAAGCCGCATTCGCACGAGCGCGGGTATTCGTCGCCCGGCGTCGCTCCATTTTTGCCAGCGACCTTCGAGCGTTGATCGGGCATTGTTGGAGCATCGTTCGAACGTTTGTCAGCGTCGCTCACGTTCGTCGAGAGACCGACCAACCCAGGACGGGCGAAGGCCACACCGGCAACGACGAACACCGGGGCAATAACCACAGCAACCGACCAGGCGTAGCGCCAGAACATGCTGTTCAGAACGGTCGAGACTGACTCGCCCATCATGCGGCTGACCAGGTAAGGGGAGAGGATCAAGGGAGTGAGCGCCAGCAGGCCGGCGGAAAAGGCGACCGTCCCCCAGAAGCGAAAGCCTGGCTTACCCCGCCCGGAACGCATCTGGCGGATAGCATCGAGCATGTAGGCGACAGCAACCACTTCGAGGATTCCCATCGCAAACCCGCTGAGCATGTTAGCGGCATTAAGGATGAGAGAAGCGATACCATCGACGCTGGCCAGATCAGCGGCAAGCATGGCGCCGGCCCAGCGGGGAGCGCCGACCAGTACGGCGCTCCAGAGCAGGATATTTCCGTAATCGCGCTTGGGCTTCATAGATTGAGATTGAAGTACACGCTGTTCATCTTTTTGAACAGCTTGACGGTGACCTGGAGATCGCTGAGAACATAGCCCTTGAGCGTCTCGGCGTCCATCGCAGCAACCTGAGAGCCGTCCAGATCACCGGCGGGCACGGGAATGCCATAGAGTTTAGCGACGGTCTTCAGGCCCTTGCCGGGTTGCCAATTATAGAGAATCTGGTAGAGATCAAAGACCGGATCGATGCGGTATTTAGCCAGGGTGGGAACGATGGACGGTTTTATCCCGAATGCCATGGAGCGGCGCAAGAGATAGGGAAGATCAAAATTGAGGATGTTATAACCGCAGCAGCGCCCAAATACCTTGGCGAAGTTTTCCCAGAACGCTGCAACAATGTCGATTTCGTATGTATTGGGAGTAAGGTTGTTACCAGAACCAATCTTAACTACCTGTGGCTCTCCGCAAAACCCCACCTGATAGGCAATAGCAACGATTTGACCATAATCAGGATCGAGAGCGGCCTGGGCAACCTGTTCAGCTTTCTTTTCAGCAATGGCGGCTTTGATCTTTTCGGGGTCCTTGAGATTGGCGGGCGGTTTGGGGTCGGGCATGAGCGCCAGAGCGTCCGGGTTGGCGGCGGTTTCGATATCAAAAAAGAGGATGTCACCATGATTAATCTTGAATGTAACGTGTCCGTAATCTGCTTTTGTTTCAGTCATTTTAGTCTCCTCATCGCAATGAGCGATAATGAATTCTTCTCAAACTTCTTCCGACGAAACCATTCCAAACACTTTCAGCCAGTTCCGGGTGACCGGCCTCGAGGAGATCATCGACCAGAATGAAACGATCAACGAGATCGTAATTGCCGGAGCGGGCTTTTTCGATGATGGACGCCAGGCGTGGATCGCCGGCGGCTTCGAGATCACGCGCCAGGCGCTCGGAGGTAGGGAGATCAGTTTCGGGCATTAGTCCTCGTCTTCATCGTCCATGAAATGAACGTGCTCGGGCAATTGCGGAATCTGGAGCTGATAAGGCTGGATCGGCGCACCGACGTTTCTGGCGACAAATGCCGTGACAACATTTTCGGTGGTCGGGATGATGGAATAGATAGCACCCGGGCCAAACATGCGGGTAAACGGTTGTTGATCTTTGGTAGCAGGAACATCGACGCGGATAAAGCCTTGACCGGCGATGACCTGCTCGGTGACGCGCCCGGCGATCTGGTTATGG
>CAZLHW010000369.1:0-2617 GCA_964559085.1 uncultured Acidobacteriota bacterium
GACACTTTGCTTTGCCTGCTCCCGAGCGGATAGGTTTTTGTAGCGCTGATGTCAAACGGCTGCACTTTATACTTCGACATAGCCGATTATGGTTCCTTCTCGATTGCATCCACCAGTTCGCAAAGAATATGGCCGATCATGACATGAACTTCCTGAATCCGCGCGGCAAGCTTGTGTGGGACATTCAGGTGATAGTGCGCCCGGGGGCCCAGTGCGCCCCCGTCGTTGCCCGTTAAAGCCACTACAACCAAACCCATTTCCCTGGCTAAATCCGTGGCAATAATCACATTCGGAGAATTGCCGCTGGTGGAAATCGCCATGGCAATATCCCCCTCCTTGCCCAGCGCGCGAACCTGCCTGGCAAAAACCTGGTCAAATCCGTAATCATTGCTCGTTGCCGTTAATATAGAGGTGTCGGTGGTGAGCGCAATCGCGGGAAGAGGCCGGCGTTCCCGCATAAACCTGCCCACCCATTCAGCGGCGATATGCTGGGCATCGGCCGCACTGCCGCCGTTCCCATAGAGGAGAACCTTATTCCCTCTATCCATGGCACGGCGGATCTCCCTTGCCGCCTGGGCGATGAGATCCTCATTCTTTTGAAAGAAAATCTTTTTGCGTTCCAGGCTCTCCGCCACCGCATTCCGGATATTGAGAATCATGGCCATCAAGATCCGACACACTTCAGCTTAAGTCAAGCCATAAATAGGGTTGGCGGCCATCAGGGGATCAGAGGATCAAAGGATTAAAGCCCGCATTATAGAAACTATTCAGAAGGTCCTTCCTTCACTCCTTTGATCCTCTGATCCTTTGATCCTTTCAAGCCTTTTTCCCTTTAAACCCTTTGGGCACATTGACTAGAATGACTGCGTCTGTTAGATTACACGATTTATACCCCATCCGGAGACAATCTCCAATGTTCAGTGCAATTCTCACCAGAATAGTCGGCAGCAAAAACGACAGGGATCTCAAGCAGATTGCTCCCATTGTGCGACGCATCAATGAGCTGGAAGCGGAAATGGCGCGCCGCTCCAATGAAGAGCTGGCCGGGTTGACGCCGAAATTCCGCGAGCGCATCGCCAATGGAGAAAGCCTGGATGATATTCTTCCGGAAGCGTTTGCCGCCGTCCGAGAAGTCGGCAAGCGTGTGCTGAATATGCGCCATTTCGATGTGCAGCTGATCGGCGGCATTGTGCTGCACCGCGGGCGCATCGCCGAAATGAAAACCGGCGAAGGGAAAACGCTCGTTGCCACGCTTCCGGCCTATCTGAACGCCCTGGAAGGAAAGGGTGTTCACATTGTGACCGTGAATGACTACCTGGCTGGACGCGATGCCGAGTGGATGGGGAAGATATACAAAGCGCTCGGATTGACGGTGAGTTGCATCCAGCACCCCTTAACCGACGAGGAGCGCAAGATTGCCTACGCGGCCGATATCACTTACGGCACGAATAACGAACTGGGCTTTGATTATCTCCGCGATAACATGAAGTATGATCTCAGGGATTGCGTCCAGCGCGGATTTAACTTCGCCATCGTCGATGAAGTCGATTCCATCCTTATTGACGAAGCGCGGACGCCGCTGATCATTTCCGGGCCTGCCGAAGAATCCACCGACAAGTATTACAAGGTGGACCGTATCGTCCCGCGGCTGAGGCGGGATATTGACTTTCAGGTGGATGAAAAAGCCCGAACCGTAAATCTTACGGAAGAAGGCGTGGAGAAGGCCGAAAAACTCCTGGGGGTCGGAAACCTGTTCGAACCTCAAAACATGGAATGGAAGCACCATGTCGATCAGGCTCTCAAAGCGCACCTGCTTTTCAAGAGAGACGTCGACTACATGGTCAAGGACGGCGAGGGCGTCATCGTCGATGAATTCACCGGCCGATTGATGCCGGGGCGCCGCTACAGCGACGGACTGCACCAGGCGCTGGAAGCGAAAGAAAACGTTAAAATCGAAAGAGAAAACCAGACCCTGGCCACCATCACCTTCCAGAATTATTTCCGAATGTATAAAAAGCTTGCCGGCATGACGGGCACCGCGGAGACCGAGGCGGCGGAGTTCTATAAAATTTACAAACTTGAGGTAAACGTCATGCCCCCCAACCGGCCGCTCATACGCACGGAAGATCCCGATTTGATCTCTCGTACGGAGCGCGAAAAATATAACGCGGTCGTCAACGAGATCAAGGAGCTGCATGAAAAAGGCCAGCCCGTGCTTGTCGGCACTATTTCCATAGAGAAATCCGAAAAGATCAGCGCTCTCCTGAAGCGGCAGGGCATCCCGCACGTCGTCTTAAACGCCAAATATCACGCCAAGGAAGCGGAAATCGTCGCTCAGGCGGGCCGGAAAAGCGCGGTAACCATTGCAACCAATATGGCCGGGCGCGGGACCGACATATTGCTGGGCGGCAATCCGGATTTCCTGACGCAGCAGACCCTGCGGGAAAAGGGGTTGGATGCCGCAACGATGCCGAAGGAGGAGCTCGCGCGTATCCGACGGCACTGGGAGGAGGTCTGCGCCAAAGAACATGAAGAAGTCGTGAAGCTGGGAGGGCTGCATATTCTGGGCACCGAACGGCATGAAGCGCGCCGGATTGACAACCAGTTGCGCGGCCGC
>CAZLHW010000369.1:2627-4509 GCA_964559085.1 uncultured Acidobacteriota bacterium
AGGGGGACCCCGGCTCCTCGCGCTTCTATCTCTCCCTCGAAGATGATCTCATGCGCATCTTCGCCAGCGACCGCATTTCAGGAATTATGCAATCGCTGGGAATGGAAGAAGGCGTGCCGATTGAGAGCAAGCTTATCACGCGCCAGATCGAAAGAGCTCAGAAGCAGGTGGAAGCCAGGAACTTCGAAATCCGCAAACACCTGCTGGAATATGACGATGTGATGAACAAGCAGCGGGAAGCCATCTACGCCATAAGGCGGGAACTGCTGGAAGGCGCCGATCAGCGGGAATACATTCTCGAACTCTCAAGAGATATCGCCCTGGATCTTCTGGAAAAATATGCGCCCCGGGAAAAAGCCCCAGACACCTGGGATCTGGAAGGCCTGCGCGTCAACCTGGGCAACCAGTTCGGTTTCGACATAGCCCAGCTCGGCCTGGACCCCAAAAGCATCACCTTTCCGGAACTCAGCGAAAGGGTGACCGAGAAGGTTCGCGAAATCTACGAGGATAAGGAAAAAAGATTCGGAGCCGAATATATGCGCTTCCAGGAGCGCATGATCATGCTGCAGATTTTGGATATGCAGTGGAAGGACCATTTATGGTCCCTGGATCATCTGAAAGAAGGCATCGGCCTTCGCGGGTACGGACAGCGAGATCCTCTCATTGAGTATAAGAAGGAAAGCTTCGACATGTTTGAGGAACTTAGGACCCGCATCGAGGAAGAAACCGTTCGCTTTCTCTACCTGTTCGAGCCCATAAGCAAAGAAGAGTCCGATGCGCGCGAGAGAGAACGCGAAGAAGCGCGCCGCAAAGCACAAAGGGAGGCCAATCTGGTCTACAGCGCCGGCGCGGGAACCGTCGATGCCCCGTCCAGGCGCGAACAGGCGAAGGTGGGCAGAAACGATCCCTGCCCCTGCGGCAGCGGGAAAAAATTCAAAAAGTGTCACGGGAAATAAGGGACAAAGGAGCAAAGGGATAGAGGAATAAAGGTGCGCAAACCCTTTGTTCCTTTACCTCTTTATCCCTCAATACAAAAACGGAGCAAGCGGGGAATATATGGTCAGAGACGCGAATAACATAAGAGAAGCTCTAACTTTTGATGACGTTTTGCTGGAACCTGCCAAGAGCGATTTGCTTCCATCAGAGGTAAACATCGCAACACATCTGACCAGGAACATACCCTTGAATATACCTTTGCTGAGTGCCGCCATGGACACGGTTACGGATTCCAGGATGGCGATTGCCATGGCGCAGAAGGGCGGCATTGGCATCATCCACAAGCACAGGACGCTTGACGGCCAGCCGGATGAGGTGGATCGGGTCAAACGGTCGGAGAGCGGCATGATCGTCAATCCCATCACAATGTCGCCCGACCAGAAGATCCACGAGGCCATGGAAGTCATGAAGAAATACAAAATTTCCGGCCTCCCCATCACCTCCAACGGCAAACTGGTTGGAATCCTGACCAATCGGGATCTCCGGTTTGAAACACGCCTCAATATCAAAATATCGGAACTGATGACAAAAGAAAATCTGATCACCGTTCCGGTGGGAACCACTCTGGAAGAAGCCGAGAGCATTCTCCATCGCCATCGGGTGGAGAAGCTGCCCGTAGTGGACAGCAAATACCGGCTCCGGGGGCTGATCACCGTTAAGGACATTCAGAAGAAAATCGCCTATCCGAATGCCTGCAAAGACAAGCTCGGCCGGCTCCGCGTGGGCGCGGCGATCGGAGCGACAGGGGATTTCCTCGAAAGAGCCGCCGCCCTTGTGAAAGCGGGGGTGGACGTTCTGGTCATTGACACGGCGCACGGACACTCCAGCAGAGTCCTTGATGCCGTGAAACAGGTAAAACAAAAGTTCCCCGATCTGGATCTGATTG
>CAZLHW010000370.1:0-4505 GCA_964559085.1 uncultured Acidobacteriota bacterium
GCAATAGACTTCCGAAAGGTTTGCGGCGAAGCCGCGGCCCGACAAAGCTCCCTTCCGGAAAAGGCAAAGGAGAGGTCTGTTTTACATGCAACTTCCGATTGCTGAAGCGGAATCCGAAGAGAAGCAATACATTCCGAGCGAGAGCATTTTTCAGACGGCCTTGCATCCGGAGGATTTCGAACAGATCAGCCAAATTGTCTATAAATATTCCGGCATCCGGCTCACCCGTGGGAAGGAGGAACTTGTCCGGTCTCGTCTTATAAAACGATTACGCGCACTCGGGCTTACAGGATTTGACCATTACCTGCAGTTCATCAGGGAGGACCGGACCTCGCAGGAACTGCGCACAATGATTGACGCCCTGACAACAAATAAAACATCCTTTTTCAGGGAAAATCAGCATTTCGATTTTATGCGCACACGCATCATTCCGGAATTGCGGGCCCGCGGCTCCAGGGTGCGCATATGGAGCGCGGGCTGCTCTTCCGGCGAAGAACCCTATACCATCGCCATGATTCTGCACGAGGAGTGGCCCCAGATCAGCCAAGCGGACGTGCGCATATTGGCCACGGACATCTCCGCGCGCATATTAGCCAGAGCACGCGCTGCGGAATACGAAAAGGAATATCTGAAGGAGGTCCCTTCAGAATATTTATCCAAATATTTCACTCTGCTTGCAACCGCTCCCACGCGCCTATACGGTATTCAGGAAAAGATCAAAAAAATGATACGGTTTGCCCAGCTCAATCTCATGGACGCGTGGCCCATGAAGGGACCTTTTGATATCATCTTTTGCAGAAACGTGATGATTTACTTCGACAGTGCCACACAAGGCCGCCTGGTGCGCCGATTCTACGATCTTCTCGTCCCCGGCGGCTACCTTCTTGTGGGACATTCGGAAAGTCTGGTTGCAAACTCCTGCGGTTTCAAATATGTTCAGCCTGCAACTTATGTAAAGGATATTCGTCGGTAGGAGCGTGTCGGATACCGAGGACATTCGCCTGGACAAGCCCGCTCACCCCTGCACCGCGCCGGCATTTCACTCCGCAATGATTTTTTCCCTCCCTTTAAGAACCGTCCCGAAAAAGTTCGCCGTGCGGCGGATAAAGATCTCTCCGTCATACGACGATAAAGGAGATAGTCCCTGACAGGATCGGCAAAGGAAAGGATACACAGTGATTCCCGGAAACGCGAAGAGCGGCCCCATCGCAGCGGCAGGCAATCCACCCGTCACAGGATTGAATGATAATGTGGAATTCCTGGGAAGGCAGCTTCATATACAGACGGAATTTATTGAGCTGCCAAATTCGCACATTGTGACGCAGGTCTTCAGCAACGGTCGTGTCCTGCTCTCCAGAAAATCGGAAGTTCCTTCGGGAAATCCGCAATCTTTGGATATTCACGAATTGCAGCGTGCAATGAACGCGCAGCACCGGCAGGCCCTTCAGGAAATTTCAGAGAAGCAAGCCAGGGCTCTAAACTCCCGCAATTCTGCGATACGCCCATGATACGACAGCATCCCGGTGAAAAAATTCTGATCGTTGATGATGAAGCGAATGTGCGCACCGTTCTGCTCAAGCATTTCGAGGAGGAGGGCGCCGAATGCGTGGCGGCCTCCAATGCGTTGGATGCGCTGGATCAGATGACCAAACAGGATTTTTCGCTGATCATCAGCGATGTCATGATGCCGGGGATGTCGGGCATGGAATTCCTCCGTCTGGCTAAAAAGCAGAACCCGGAAACAGCCTTTATCATGATCACAGGCCTGATGGACATCAACACCGCCATTGATTCGCTGCGCATCGGGGCGTACGATTTCATCACCAAACCCTTTGAACTGCCGGCCATCCGTCGCGCGGTGGATCGTGCGCTCGATCGAAGGCGGCTGCAGATCGAAAACCGCTTTTACAGAGAGGAGCTCGAACGCCAGGTACGGGAGCGCACCTTTGAATTGAATGAGGCCTTGTATGATGTCGAGGAAAGCTACAAGATAACGCTGGAAGCCCTGGTGACCGCTTTGGATGCGCGCGAGCATGAGACGCACGCCCACTCGCAGAGGGTGCGGGAATATACACTGACGCTGGCGCAGAGTCTCGGGCTGAAGCATGATGATCTGATACAGGTCGGGAGGGGCGCTCTGCTTCATGATGTGGGCAAGATAGGGGTTCAGGATTCCATTCTGCTCAAACCCGGAAAATTAAACGAAGCCGAATGGGTGGAAATGCGCAAACACCCACAGATTGGATATAACATATTGCAAAGCATTGAATTTCTCGCTCCTGCCGCGGAAATTGTGCTTTGCCATCAGGAACGCTGGGACGGTAAAGGCTACCCCCATGGATTGGCAGGCACGGATATTCCGCTTGGAGCAAGGATTTTTGCCGTCGTCGACACTCTGGATGCGATGACAAGCGATCGTCCCTATCGTAAGGCCATGTCATTTGATGTAGCGCTGGCTGAAATACGGGCTTGTTCCGGCACTCAATTTGATCCCCGGGTGGTCAGCGCCTTTTTAAGCATACCCACGGAATCGTGGATTGCGATCCATGATTCCGTAAACCGCTTGCACCAAGCTGAGGAATGTTTCGACGCATTATGTCCACGCTCAAATACCTGCCCCTAAGCTACCTGGAAGAAGGCTCGATTCTGCCGCTGATGGCCGAAGAAGAGAAAGTGTGGTTTTCAGATCTGGGATGGGATTACTCTGCAGTTCGACAGATCCTGGTTTCCTTCATCAGGCAGAAGCTGCTGCCCGGCTATGTTGCCGTCGCCGACAACACACCGATCGCCTATACCTATTTCCTCGTGAATCAGTCCAAAGGAATCATTGGGGCATTGTTTGCCTTAAAACATGATCAGGCGCAGGATGCTGCGGACGAGCTGCTGTCCCTGACAGCTTCCTGCCTGAAAGAAACGCAAAGCATCCGCCGGGTGGAAGCGCAGATTATGCCTTTCAACGGCCTGAACCTCACCTCCTCTTTTGTAAAGCACGGCTTCAGTCATACAAAGCGCTATTACCTGGAACTAGACCTCGGCAACCATAGGAAAAAAGTGGAATTGCCCGCATCCGCAAAAATTGTCCCATGGGATTCCGCACTCCTTGAACGCGCCGCGGACATGACTCTGCAGAGCTATCAAGATCAGGCCGATGCCGAAATATGCGAGGACTATCGTACCAAGGCGGGATGCGAAAGCTATCTCCGCAGCCTTGTTGAAAATCCCGGCTGCGGCCATTTTATGCCCGAAGCTTCTTATATAGCACTCGACTGGGAGGGGGAACCCTGCGGCTTCATCATCTGCTGTCGGATATCCGGGAATGCCGCCATTATTCCCCAGATTGCCGTGCATCCTTCTCATCAGGGCAAGCGTTTGGGAAACATATTTATGAACCGCACGTTCGCACAGCTCAAATCCATCGGCTTTCGCACAGTCAGCTTGACCGTAACCGAAAAAAACAGCCGCGCCCTGAACTGGTATCAGCGGCTGGGTTTCAAAACCCGCAAGGAATTCGGCGCTTATGTCTGGGAACGATAACTCAAATTACGAATTACGAATGACGAATGACGAATTGAACAATAGGATCCATTCTTTTAATTCGTCATTCGTAATTCTGCTTAGTGGGGTTCAACGGCTGCAATTGCCGGATTCAGTACGATGATGTCCACGCGCCGGTTGCGGGCTTTCCCCTCTTCGGTGTCATTTTCGGCGACGGGCCGATACTCCGCATACCCTGCCGCAGACAGCGCATCGGGCCGCATGCCAAATTTGGCGATCAAATAGGAAACCACTACCGTCGCTCTCGAGGTTGACAGTTCCCAGTTTGAAGGGAATTTTTCGTTGTGGATCGGGACATTGTCCGTATGGCCTTCAATGCGGATATGGTTTCCCAGAGAAACCAGGCTGGTAGCCAGCGTATCAACCAGCGCCCTTCCCTCCGGCCTCAGTTGATCGGAGCCCGAATCGAAAACGCCTTTTTCACCCAGGCTGATCACAAGGCCTCGTCCGTCCACGTGTAGACGGACCATGCCCTTTAAGATTTCCGGCCCGAGAAGACTTTCTATGCTTCGCTTGAAGCGCCCCATGTCTTTATCGCCTCTCAGGGTAGTGAGCTTTCCGTTTTTGCCATTCTTGCCTTCCAGACCTTTGAGCGAAAGCACCTGGAGTGACGATGCGCCCGGCGGAAGAATATCGCGCGATTCCAATGCCGTTCCGCCATTTCCAGAGCTTAAGGAGAGTGTTCGGCTGCCGGAATCAAAAACGGCGCTGTCAAAAGAAGCCCGCATCGCCGTGACCATCTTCCCCATCTTTTGGGCATCCACAGTTGAAATGGCATACAGCGTCGTAAAAAAGGCAAACAGGAGCGTAATGAAATCCGCATAGGAAACCAGCCAGCGCTCGCTGTTTCCCTCCTCCTCATGCTGCTGCTTTTTTTTCCGACTCATAAATGGATACGCTTCAATAAGGCGGCCTTGCGCAGCCCTGTGGCATTATTTTCCGGCTGCTCT